>JABXHP010000229.1 GCA_013373575.1 Oceanospirillaceae bacterium
ATCTTGAAGAGCGCATCTACCGTCTGCGTTGTGTTGAGGCTTGGTCCATGGTGATTCCATGGATAGGCTTTGAATTGGGTAAACTACTCAAGCAGTTTAATCCGACTTCCAAGGCCAAGTATGTCGAATTCGTTACTCTCCAAGATCCTGATCAGATGCCGGGTCAAAAAGGGCTATTTAGCTCTCTAGATTGGCCTTACCGCGAAGGCTTGAGAATGGACGAGGCGATGCATCCGCTGACATTGATGGGCGTGGGGCTTTACGGAAACGCCATGCCACCGCAAAACGGTGCGCCTTTCCGGCTCGTTGTACCCTGGAAGTATGGGTTTAAGAGTATCAAATCGATCGTGGCTATACGTCTACTCGAGACTATGCCTGAGAACACCTGGCGTATGACTGCTCCGCGTGAGTACGGCTTCTATGCCAATGTAAACCCAAATGTCGATCACCCACGCTGGAGTCAGGCTACTGAGCGGCGTCTGCCCTCAAGTCTTTTCAAGCCAACGATTATGGATACTCAGATGTTTAACGGCTATGAGGAGGTGGCGAGTCTCTACAGCGGCATGGATCTGACCAAGTGGTACTGATACAAGGCTTGTCGCAACGGCTGGGAGCTCTTCGTTGGGGCTGGATTTTGCAGTGGTGGCTGGTTTTTCTTGCTGCAATGGCCCCGTTTGCTCTGTTGCTAAATTCAGCATTAAACAATCAGCTTGGTGCCGACCCGGCGAAAACGATTGTTGATGAGCTGGGCAGCTGGGCAATGAATTTTCTCTGGATAACGCTCGCAATAACACCTGCTCGGCGTGTGTTAGGTTGGCGCAAGCCGTTGCTCTTCCGGCGAATGATGGGGCTGTATGCTTTTTTCTACGCCGTGCTCCATCTACTCGCCGTAGCGACATTCATTCTGGGCTTGAGGGCTGATCTTATCGTACGCGAGGTTTCGGAGCGCCCCTACGTGATTGCCGGTTTTGCTGCGTTTTTACTCCTCATACCCCTAGCTGTAACTTCAACGAGAGATTGGCAAGCGCGCTTGGGAAGACGCTGGCGGACACTGCACCTACTCGTTTTTCCTGCTGCACTGCTCGTGTTGTTGCACTTTGTTTGGCTGATTCGTGCCAGCTATGCAGAGGCTACTTTTTACACAATTTTGCTTGCATTTCTTCTGGGAATTCGTCTATACATAAGTAGACGGAGGCGGTATTGATGCGAAATTTTTGGAGTGCGATGCGCTCTGTGCTTTCCAGCTTTTTGGGAGTGCAGTCAGAGGAGAAGCGTAAGCAAGACTTCGAAAATGGGCGTCCGATACACTTCATTGTGAGTGGTTTGATTCTCGCAGCAGTTTTCATAATCGGTGTGATTTTTGCTGTTCAAGGGGCTCTCTCACTAGCAGGGAAGTAACCTCCGAGGCTACAGTTGGCGCGCGTTATTTTAGTGTCTCGCCACACTTGGAGTAGTAAGCGCTGATTGTTTGCTGAGCGATCACAAACAATAAATTTCGATATTAAACTCAGGTTTAGTTCGATAAGGGGCGCAGCATGGGAATAAAAAAAATAATCCTGGCTGGTTGTCTCGGTGTATTAGGGGGATTGTCCTTATCCGCGCATGCGGACTGGGAGGTTAACCTTATGCCGGGTGTGACTGAGATAAGCCGCTCAGTTTACGACCTCCACATGATCATCTTCTGGGTCTGTGTCGCCATCGCCGTCGTGGTGTTTGGTGTCATGTTCTGGTCCATGTTCCATCACCGCAAATCACGCGGCGCAAAATCAGCACACTTTCACGAAAACACGACGGTCGAAGTTATCTGGACCATCATTCCGGTCGGTATTCTGGTTGCTATGGCTGTTCCCTCGGCAGCAACACTGATCGAGATGTACGATCCGAGCGAAGCTGAGATCGATATTCAGGTAACCGGGTATCAGTGGAAGTGGAAGTATGATTATCTCGATGAAGAGATCAGCTACTTCTCCAATCTGTCGACCCCGAGAGACCAAATCTACAATGCCGAGAGCAAAGGCGAGAATTATCTACTGGAGGTAGATAACCACTTAGTTGTCCCGGTTGATACCAAAATTCGCTTTTTGCTTACTGCAAACGACGTAATTCACAGCTGGTGGGTGCCTGAACTGGCAGTAAAGAAAGACGCGATACCAGGCTTCATAAATGAGGCTTGGACCATTATCGATGAGCCCGGCATCTACCGCGGTCAGTGTACAGAGCTCTGCGGTAAGGATCACGGTTACATGCCTGTGGTAGTTGAAGCGGTTAGTAAAGATGACTACGCCAGTTGGGTTGCTACCACTAAGGCGGCAGCTTCAGCGAAGGCAGATCTAGCCTCTAAAAGCTGGACATTGGATGAGCTGATGACCGAGGGTGAACAGGTCTACCTTAGGGCTTGTGCCGCCTGTCACCAGCCTAATGGAGAGGGTCTGCCCGGCGCATTTCCAGCACTCAAAGGCTCACCCATTGCAGTTGGCGATGTCGCTGCTCATATTGATATCGTTGTTAATGGCAAGCCCGGTACTGCGATGCAGGCCTATAAAGACCAGCTCAGTGCAGTGGAGATGGCTGCAGTTATAACCTACGAGCGCAATGCCTGGGGTAACAATACTGGCGAAGCCGTTACGCCGGCTCAGCTAGCTGATATGCAGTGGGGTATGGAGCAGTTGATGGCCAAAGGTGAAGAGGTTTATCTGAAAGCCTGTGCAGCCTGTCATCAGCCCAACGGTCAAGGTTTGCCCGGTGCCTTTCCAAGCCTCGTCGGTACTGAAATCGTCAAAGGCGATATCGCAAAACATATCGATATCGTAGTTAACGGCAAAGCGGGTAGCGCAATGCAGGCATTCAAGGATCAGCTCTCTGCAGAGGAGATCGCTGCGGTCGTAACCTATGAGCGTAACGCTTGGGGCAACAATGGTGGAGACAGCGTTAAGCCTTCAGTAGTTGCTAGTTGGAATGGAGGTGCAAAATGAGTACTGCCAATATCACTGCAGATCAGCACGACGATCATCATGATCACGGTCCAGCTAAAGGGCTGACCCGTTGGATCTACACAACAAACCATAAAGATATCGGTTCGATGTACCTCTGGTTCAGCCTGGCGATGTTCTTGATAGGCGGCTGTATGGCGCTGGTCATTCGAGCAGAGCTGTTCCAGCCAGGCTTACAGCTAGTCGAGCCCGGTTTCTTCAATCAGATGACTACAATGCACGGTCTTATCATGGTGTTCGGCGCCGTCATGCCTGCGTTTGTCGGGTTGGCGAACTGGATGGTGCCGATGATGATAGGCGCGCCAGATATGGCGCTCCCTAGGATGAATAACTGGAGTTTCTGGATTTTACCCTTTGCCTTTGGAATGTTACTGCTAACGCTGTTTATGGACGGTGGTGCGCCTAACTTTGGTTGGACATTCTACGCACCGCTCTCTACAACCTATGCGCCACCGAGTGTAACCTTCTTCATTTTTGCCGTGCATATGATGGGTATTAGTTCGATTATGGGAGCGATTAATATTATCGCGACCATTCTAAACCTGCGCGCACCCGGCATGACTATGATGAAGATGCCGCTTTTCGTCTGGACTTGGTTGATTACAGCCTACCTTCTGATTGCAGTAATGCCTGTACTCGCCGGTGTGGTAACCATGATGCTTATGGATATCCATTTCGGTACCAGCTTCTTTGACGCAGCCGGTGGTGGTGACCCAGTTCTTTTCCAGCACGTCTTCTGGTTCTTTGGGCATCCTGAAGTGTACATCATGATTTTGCCGGCCTTCGGAATAGTGAGTGCAATCATCCCAACCTTTGCCCGCAAAAAGCTCTTCGGTTATGCCTCCATGGTGTACGCGACAGCATCCATCGCGATTCTCTCGTTCATCGTTTGGGCTCACCATATGTTTACGGTGGGGATGCCTTTAGCTGGTGAACTCTTCTTCATGTTCGCGACCATGTTGATAGCCGTGCCGACGGGTGTGAAGGTGTTTAACTGGGTGGCGACAATGTGGCGCGGTTCTATGACTTTCGAAACCCCGATGCTATTCGCAATCGCCTTCGTGATTCTCTTTACCATCGGTGGTTTCTCAGGTCTGATGCTGGCGATAGCGCCGGTCGACTTTCAGTACCATGACACCTACTTCGTAGTGGCTCACTTCCACTACGTGCTTGTGCCGGGTGCTATCTTCTCGATCATGGCCGCGGTCTACTACTGGCTACCAAAGTGGACTGGGCATCAACTTAACGAAAAGGCGGGTAAGTTTCACTTCTGGATGAGTTTCATCGGTGTGAACGTCACCTTCTTCCCAATGCACTTCATCGGGTTGGCGGGTATGCCGCGTCGCATACCTGATTACGCACTGCAATTCGCGGACTTTAATGCCGTTGCCTCTGTCGGAGCGTTTATCTTCGGGCTCTCTCAACTGATCTTTGTATGGAATGTGATTCAGAACATCCGCTCAGGTAAGAAGGCTGAAGCGCGTTGCTGGGAGGGTGCAGAGGGTTTGGAGTGGGAGGTTCCCTCGCCAGCGCCGTACCACACCTTTAGTACCCCACCACAAATAGACGGAGCTAAATAAGATGAGCCGTGCTGCTGACACCCGTAAAGTCGTAGCACGGTTAGTGCTGGGAACGGTGCTTATGTTTGGCTTCGGCTTTGCTATGGTGCCGATCTATGACGTCTTTTGTCAGATTACCGGGCTCAATGGCAAGATCAGCCGCACTGGTGAGGTGAATGAACCAATCGAAGTTGTACACTCACGGCAAGTGAAGGTGCGCTTTATCTCTTCATTCAATGAAAACATGCCTTGGGAATTCGGTCCCAAACAGGCTGTTTACAGGGTAAATCCTGGCCAGATGCAGCAGACTGCTTTTTTCGCGCGAAATCCAACTTCAAAAAATATGGTGGCGCAAGCCATACCTTCGGTCTCCCCTGCAGAAGCTGCTCAATACCTCCATAAGGTGAACTGTTTCTGCTTTGATCGGCAGCCGCTCGATGCGGGTGCTGAGGCGGAGATGCCGATGGTCTTCTTTATCGATCCGAAAATTCCAGAACATCTCGATTCAATCACACTCTCCTACACGCTGTTCGATATCACTGACCAGGTTGAGGTTGCTGATACTCAGACAGTATTAAATGAAAAGAGGTCAACACTATGAGTGCAACGACTAGCTACTACGTGCCAGCGCAAAGCCGCTTGCCAATTCTAGCGTCAATCTCCCTATTCCTAATGGCATTTGGTGCCGGGAACATGTTGAACGACTCCGGTGCTGGGACGCCAATGCTATTAATTGGTGCAGTGGCGATGGCAGTCATTGTCTTTAATTGGTTTGCTCAGGTCATCAAAGAGAGCAATAAGGGGCTCTACTCTACACAGATGGATAGGTCTTTCCGCTGGGGTATGAGCTGGTTCATCTTCTCTGAGATTATGTTCTTCGCCGCCTTCTTCGGAACCCTTTTCTATGTTCGCACTTTTGCCGTGCCATGGTTGGGAGGGGAAGGTGATAAGGGTGTCAGTAACATGCTTTGGCAGGGCTTTGCTGCCGAGTGGCCTCTCATGAATACTCCCAACGCGGAGCGTTTTCCTGGTCCTGGTGGAATTATTAACCCTTGGGCTTTGCCTCTGCTTAATACTGTCCTACTGGTAACCTCAAGCTTTACTCTCACCTTTGCCCACAAGGCGCTGGTGCATGGCGGTGATCGCTCAACGGTTATTAAATGGATGTGGGCTACTGTAGCGCTGGGTGTCGCGTTTCTTGCCTGTCAGGGATATGAGTACTATGAGGCGTATAACCACTATGGTTTAACCCTGCAGTCAGGTATCTATGGTGCTACTTTCTTCATATTAACAGGGTTCCACGGCGCACATGTAACGCTGGGAACGACTATGCTGATAATCATCACGCTCAGGTTGATGCGCGGTCACTTCTCTGCCAAGCATCACTTCGGGTTCGAAGCGACAGCCTGGTACTGGCACTTTGTAGATGTTGTATGGATCGGTCTGTTCCTATTCGTTTACGTCTTTTAGTCACCAGTTGACGTTCGAATGGAGCTGCCCTGTGGTAAAGCCATAGATAAGGAGAGCAAGAAGTCCGATGCTGAAAATAACGCGCCACATTAGGCGGTTAACAGTGGAGGGGCTTCCCGCAGGGCTTCGCATAAGAGACCATAGGCTAGAAAATAGCGCTATGACGATCGCGGCAAAAAAGATAACAACAAGAACGCGGAACATAGAATGCACTCCAAAGTAGTTGCACAAAGTAAACCTGACAATCGTGAAAGTTTCAATTGGCTCCAAGTCTTGCTTGCCGGTGTTGCTTTGCCACTGTTCGTTGTTCTCGGTTTCTGGCAACTGGATCGTGCGGATCAAAAAGAGAGCCGACTTGAGCAATATGCCCAAACACCGCGCGTCCTCGCTGATGCCGGATTAGCGGATCGTCTCCTTTCTAATCAAGAACTTGTCCCAGTGAGTACCAATCTGAAGGTGCCTACTTCGTCTTACTATCTTTTAGATAATCGCACACGCTCTGGTGTGGTGGGGTACGAAGTGGTGGTGCCCGTGCAGGTGGGAGAGGGGCTAATGCTCGCTAACCTCGGATGGGTGAAAGCGGATGTGGATCGGCGCGTACTTCCGGCTATCAGTCTTCCACAAAATGAAGTGGCGGGTGTTGATGCTGTACTCAGTTTGCCAGACAACCTTCTGCAGCTGTCGTCCGAGTCAGAAGTTCAATCAAGCTGGCCTCGACGCGTTCAATCGATAGAACCCCAAGCCATGGGCTTAGAGCTTGGCGTGAAACTCTCGCCGGTAATCATGCGGCTATACACGCAGGTAGCAGACGAGATTACTCCCCATAAACCAACAATAAACTCTATGCCGCCGGAGCGGCACTTAGGCTACGCAGTTCAGTGGTTCGCCCTAGCTGGTGCAACGCTGATCTGGTTGCTCGTTACCGCTAAGTTGTTCAGGAGAGACAGATGAGTTCAAGAAAACTGACGATGACGCTGATCCTCGGGAGCTCAATACTCCCGATTGTGCTGGCTTTTGTCGCCTATTTTGGTGGTTATACACCGGATGGTACCAACGCCAAGGGTGAAGTATTAAACCCCGTGCTCACTATTGATCAATGGGGCGGCCAAGAGGAGCGATTTGTGGGGGTATGGAGCATCCTCAAAACCCAGAGTGGCCCCTGTGTAGCAGAGTGCGGTGACCGGCTGGAGTCGCTGCGTCGAGTGCATGATGCTTTAGGACGCGAAGCCGATAGGGTGCAGGTGGTGGATATGAGTGTGGAGCAGATCAATCTTGAACCCGGGATTTGGGTGGTAGACCCACTTGGAAACTTAGTCATGCGCTACGCTCAGGATTCTGAACTTAAAGCATTATTGGACGATATGCGCAGACTTCTGAAGGTTTCGAGGATAGGTTAATGACAGCACTGAGAGTAACAAATGGAGCCATTGTTCTGGCACTCGTCGTGATTCTGCTGGGTGGTTGGACCCGCCTCAATGACGCAGGTTTGGGTTGTCCGGATTGGCCGGGATGCTTCGGTACATTAGTTTTGCCCGCCGACATGGCCAAGGTTGAAGCCGTTGCCCCTCAATACGGCGTGGAAGAGGTCGATATTTTCAAGGGGTGGTTGGAGATGATTCACCGCTATGGGGCATCAACCCTTGGTCTTGTAATTATGGGGCTTGCTTATCTTGCGTGGAGAAACCGCGAAGTCGATGGCTACCCGGTAAAGTTGAGTTTTCTCCTACTGGGATTGGTTATCGCTCAGGGTATCTTTGGGATGTGGACGGTTACTATGTTGCTGCTACCCATAATCGTAACTACCCATCTTTTAGGAGGCTTAACGACGCTTACCCTGCTGGTGCTGCTACGTCAGTCACTGCGAAGGTTGCGTGATAGAGAGCCGCAAGGCACTCCAGTTCCGGCCGTTAAGCTTCTTTTTGTCGCACTCTTTTTACAACTAGCACTGGGTGGCTGGACGAGCACTAACTACGCTGGTTGGGCATGTACAGATTGGGTTTACTGTCATGCCGATTACGATACTAAGTACGATTTCGCCGAAGGCTTGAATCCGTTTATGGAGCTGGGGCACAACTACGAGGGTGGGAAACTGTCAATAGAGGCGCGCACGGCGATACAGGTAACTCATAGGTTTGGCGCTTTAATTCTAACACTAGCGGCACTGTTCGTGATGGTCAAATATTGGCAACAGCGAACGGTAAGGCCGGCTATTGTTGCGCTGGGTCTAACGCTCGGACTGCAGATCGTTCTCGGCTTCATGAATGTTATCTATATGGTACCTCTATCGCTCGCTGTTGCTCACCATGCGGTAGCGGTACTAGTGCTTCTAAGTTGTCTCAAAATCAATGGCAAACTCCGTGCTGAAAAACAGGAGGCCTACCATGGCTACGCTGCAACAGTCTGATTCATTACAAACTCGTCCGGGGTGGCGCGACTTTCTCGGGCTCTGCAAGCTGAATGTTGTCGCCGTCATGGTGCTAACGCTCATCGTTGGGCTCTGCCTCGCTGTACCGGGGGTGCCACCGCTCGATACTCTCATAATCACATCGATCGGCGTTGGGTTGGCCTCTTCAGCAGCTGCTGCGATCAACCACGTACTGGATCGTAATATTGACCACAAGATGGCACGCACGGCGGGTCGTCCGTTCCCCCAGAGCCGGATGACCGCGCAGGCAGCACTGACCTTTGCTGCAATCATTGGCACAGCGGGTATAGCGATGCTGGCTATTTGGGTTAACGCCCTAACTGCCTGGCTAACACTCTTTGCACTGATTGGCTACGCAGTTATCTACACTGCGCTACTGAAAAGGGCTACACCCCAAAATATTGTCATTGGAGGTGTGGCTGGCGCAGCTCCGCCGTTATTGGGCTGGACCGCGGTTACAGATTCTGTAGGCGGGCAGGGGCTGTTGCTGATGCTGATTATCTTTGCGTGGACACCGCCACATTTTTGGGCGCTCTGTATCGCACGAAAGGATGATTATGCGAGGGCAGGTGTACCTATGCTTCCTAATACTCATGGGGTGGAGTACACGCGCCTACAAATTTTGCTGTATACCCTTATTATGATTCTGGTCACGCTCTTGCCATACGTAACAGGTGGGAGTGGTCTGATTTACCTAGTAGGCGTAACACTATTGAATGTAAGGTTTCTCTACTGGGCAGCAAAATTAGTTTTCTGCAGAGACATCTCCGATTCCATGAAAATGTTTCGTTTTAGCATTGTGTACATCATGGCTCTTTTTGCCATACTGCTACTAGATCACTATATGATCATGCAGGGAGTTTAATCCCGAACACTTAACCCTAAATTCGAGCAAGCGGATAGCGTTACCCAAGGACAATAACGATTGAACCAATAAAAATAAGTCCAGTTAAGGCGAGCCTGAGCTGGCAGGAGGATAGCCAATGTTCCTACAGCACCTGATGGGCGTTTTGTACCATCCGAAGAAAGAATGGCGTGCAATCGAAAGCGAGCACTACACAGCAACACACATTTTTTTAGCGCAGATCTCAATTCTTGCGCTTATTCCTGCAGTATCACTCTTTATAGGTACCACCCAGATTGGTTGGAGCATATCCGGCGGTGAGTACGTGAAGCTCTCTGTGGCGAGCGCATTGCCAGCGGCAATTGCCTTC
Source organism: Oceanospirillaceae bacterium (assembly GCA_013373575.1). Classification (GTDB taxonomy): domain Bacteria; phylum Pseudomonadota; class Gammaproteobacteria; order Pseudomonadales; family Balneatricaceae; genus Marinobacterium_E. The sequence continues at coordinate 9,659 of JABXHP010000229.1, forward strand.
TATTTTGCAATGTGGGTTGGTGTAGGGTTCATAGCTTGGACTATTCACTGGATGGAGAAAACCTATGGTGGCAAGGTTGGAATGGATGAGTGTGTCGCGCTAACCGTTTTCACCGCAACACCGCTCTTTTTGGCTGGGCTTTCGGGTCTCTACCCGGTGCTATGGTTTAACGTAGCGGTCGGTCTTGCCGCAGTTTGTTACTCGGTATACCTACTCTACTCTGGTGTGCCTGAGATTATGCACATCCCTGAGGATCGAGCATTTTTCTTCTCAACGTCGATTCTAACCGTAGGGCTATGTGTTCTGGTGGGCATGATTGCTACCTCAGTTATTGTCTGGGTGGAGATGGCACCGTTGACCTACACTGGCTAAATCCCAGCTTGTGTCTATACTAAAAGCCCCATGAGAGACTCGTTGTCGCACATGGGGTTTTTATTTGGCTGAATATTAAAAAAGCTGAACACGAGTGTTGACACCTAGTCTGAAGCGTGTAAAATTCGCGCTCTCGATTCAGGGGTTAACCCACTAAATAGTCGAGTGAATAGAAGCTAAGCGGTTGTTTTTTAATCAGTTTTAGCTTCTCGAAGGTAGACCGCAGGTTTTGAAATAAAGTAAAAATTCTGCAAAAAATGGTTGACTTCGAAACTGAGCGCGGTAATATACGCGCCTCGCTTGAGACGGACGGCAACGACGGAACAAGCAACGCTCTTTA
>JABXHP010000154.1 GCA_013373575.1 Oceanospirillaceae bacterium
AAAATGGTGCCTAGCTCCTGCAATATATCTCGCGGGTTGCCGAAGTAGTGCCACGCGAAGAGTAGTGGGCTTGCAATAGCAAGCGCGTAGAGCCCGAGTAGTACGGTAAGTCTGAAATGCATGCTCTACGCTCCTTTGTATGGTCTTAGTCTAGAAGCTAGACTCCCTTACAATAAAGGCTAGCGCAGAATTAATATACGGGGTTATGTAAGCTTGCGGAGTCCCACTAATAATAACTTTACCCCTCATAACTTGCGACTCCCGCTGAAACCTCGGGTCAACAATCTCTAGAGTTACACGGTATATCGCACGCTCTGGCTGCCAGCCAGTATCCGTGGGGCGGGCTTCAATATCACCCCCCTGAGCCGCGACTAAAAGATGATCTTGAAGATTACGTGTGCTTTCAGACGCAACCGCCTTGACCCTCAGGTTAACTGGCAACTGAGCCGGATCTTCTGGCAAAAACCTAGAGCTATCTCCGACTGCAATACGAGCAACCTCCTCCTCACTAAGGTAGGTCACCACCTGCCATGAACTTTGATCGAATAGATGGCCAATGAGAACGTTTTGACTCAACCAATCACCAACCCTAAGGTCGGGATCGAGCGCTTCAAAAGTGCCCGACATTGGAGCTCTTATCTCCAGTTTGTCCATTTTCTCAAGGATAGAATCAACCTGTGATTCAACCTTAACCAAATCGGCTTCTGCCTGGCGTAGGTTTGCCTGTAACTGCTCATCAAAAGATGCTTGCTTTGTTTGCCACTCAAGCAACTCTCTTCGAGCGTCTAATTGAGCCAGTTTTAGCTCCAGATCGGGGCTAGAGAGCTGCAGTAATAGTTGGTTTTCAGAAACTTTAGAGCCGCTACGCGGTGGCATAATATCTATCTGCGCAGCTTCAGAGCTGTAAATAGAACGACTTATTTCTGGGCTCATCTGGGCCATACCGGTTACTCGAGAGTCGAATGGCACGACCAAGACGACTCCCAAAACCACTAGCATCAGAAGAGTAAAGTAGAAGCGAGGCTGAGTGAGAGCCCGAGGCACGAGGCGCACCCAAACCTTCAGCTCTCCGAAAAGCGGTTTAAGTATGAACCAGTAGATCTCTATCCACGCCAGTATTGGCCCAAGGGGCTTGGGCAATAAGTAATAAACTAGCGCGGCAATCCCAAGAAAAAGGAAAAAGCGATAGATCCAAGTTACGCTGGCAAAAATAATCAAAAACCTTCGCAGCGATGAGCTGAAATATTCAACGGAGTCAGAGTTGAATCCAAAAAGTTTTCGGCGGATTATATCCTTTGCCTGTTCGAATGAGCGCTGATGAAGGTTTGGTGTATCAAGCCAATCCATCAACAAGAAATAGCCATCAAAACGTAAAAAGGGAGTAGCGTTAATAATTACTGTAGAAATCCAGGTTGTTGTCGCATACAGGAACGCGACCTCTCTGAGCTGACCATCCGGTAAAAGCGACCACGCTAAGGTGGCCCAGCATGCAACATACAACTCAGTAATTATACCCGCAGCACCCACGGCCAAGCGGTCGCCTCGCCGACGCAGCTTCCAAGCATCATTAACATCGGTATACGCCATCGGAAACAATACAAGAAATGCGACCCCCATGGTTGGAACTCTGCAGCCCTTTGATTTCGCCACATAGGCGTGACCAAATTCATGAATTATCTTAACTGAGATGAGCGCACTCAAGTAACCGGCAAGGCCCGCGAGACTCAGGGTATCGACAAACTGACCAACGAACGCATCCCATTGGCGAATAGCGCTTATGCCACCTACAAAAGCGATGATAATGGTTAGAAAGGCGAAACCGCGGGACAAAAGCCACTGTATATACGGCAAGGTAGCAGTCACAAAAGCATCACAGCGAAGTAGTGGCAATCGAAAGAATAGATAGTGGTGAAGTAGCCAAGTTAGCCAGGAGCGCTTTCGGCCCATTCTCAACTTAGTCAGTAACTCAGTACCCTGCTCTGAGGCTGCTGATGCGAGCTCATGCCGTTGTAAAAACTCCCCAACCGCCTTTATATCCTCTTCATCAACCCTCACTGCGCGCCTTGAATTGACTTGATCGCATATTTTTTTCGGGTCACCGAGCGCCCAATGACACAAGATCAGGTAGGTTTGCCAATCGATCTGGAAAAATTGATTTCGAGCAGGATCAAGTAACGTCCAAGCGGGAGACCCATCTCTGTGGTCGGCACTTGGATAAAGGCGCAAATCATCACGCAGTGCGGGTACCATTATTAGAATCCAACCCAAGAACGAAGAGCGGCTAGCGGGCGGCGAAGCACCCAGTAAGCAACACTCACCTGATCTCCAGCGATTTTAAGCGTGCCCTGTGCACCCAACCGAACCAGTGTCGTATCAGTAATTGAGGCTCGAATTCTGTATGCGAGAGTGCCCTCGTTACGTGGCAATGCCTCATGACCCAGGTAGCGAAGCTTCCCAGGAACTGGGTTAAGAGGTTGAGAGTTTAGAAACAGAGTTACTTCATTCTCGGGTTGAAGCTCAATAAGGTCCGTCGGGCTGAGCCACGCTTCAATTTCAACTTGGCCCGGCTGTGCGACAACCATTATTTTTTCGCCGGTTTGGACTGGCCTACCCAACCATTCGCTCGGGTCATCGAGTAGAACGATGCCGGATGTTGGAGAATTTATGTCAGTACGGTTTAGTAACTCATCTATATATGCGATCTCGGCTTGTTTCTCAGCAATCTGGCCCTCAAGCAGACGAATACGCGGCCGTAACCGAGGGTCAGTCAAAACCTGCTGCGATACTTGGCGAAACTCAACATTAAGGCTATCTAACTCTCTTGAAGCAATTTTCACTTGCGATTCAAGTTCTCGCTTATCAAGCGAGTAGAGTCGCGCATCCGCTGTTATCTCTTCATTTGGTTGCACAAAGATATCTGCAACAACACCGTCCATTGGTGCACGAATAACCTGAGGGTTTAGGGGAACAACCTCTGCTGTTGCAAGAACTGTGAGACGAACCGGAACAAACAATAGGGCGACAATAGAAACCACGCTTAGCCAGCGAAACAGACGCCAACGTGTCCATGATGACTCTCCAAGCGCGAGTATCTGCTTCTTAACGCTCGTTTGACTATGCGCATATGCCAACTGATAGCTCGCACTCCAGGAAGACACCCATTCGCTGAGTATTCCTAGTTCAGTGTCGCCCCAATACTCATCACGGGTAAGCAGTACCCATCCTATAATGCTCCGGCCTGCAGCGCGCAGAGGCAGTGCAACAGTTTGTGCAGCAAACCACTCAGGATCAGGCTTCAAACCCCACTCACTCAACAAGGCAATGCTCAATCGATGGAAAGGTGCGTCTGTGTCGAGTGTCGAAAAAGCTCGAAAAACCTTACTCAAGTACTGAATATAAGGTGAGTTTTTATCGGGTTCAACAAGACCAGAGTGGGATTTTACACCGGAGTTTTTAAACCACAACGCAGCCTGGCGGTAGGAGACTAACCGTTGAGATTCATTTACTAACAGGAACTCCAGCGCGGGACACTCCGACAAATCCCTTGCCCGTCGTTGCAATTGCAGCAAAGCAGCAAGTTTTTCTGGAGCCAACTGTCGTTCTTGATTCTGGTTAGTCACTTATACGCTACGCTCTGTATCACTGGCTTTCAAGGATACTGCCACTCATGCCTGGAAATACACCCTCAGCATCACCCAACAGACGGGCGAACACCTTTGTTGTCTGGGTTAAAGGATCCGCTTCAACAGCGTGGGCAGTTACCTCAGCCGCAACCGTTCGATTGAGGTCTTCGACGTAAAGCTGAATCTCTTTCCCTAGCGTATAACCGGACAGACTTAAAGTCGGCACAATGAACGTTGCTCGCAAATTAGTCAGATCGTAAAAGCGAAAAAGTGGATCCCCGAGCTTTGCAAAGCTGTGTGCCGTCGCCACTACTTCACCCACAACACCGGTAAAGGGTGCAGCTACAGCACAGTTAGACAGTTCGACCTTTAAGTATCTGAGATCAGCCTGCGCCATCTGCTTCTCTGCGTCCGACGTCGCAACTTGGATATCACTGACCGAACCCAACTCTTTTAACCGAAGGTTGGAACGGTGCCTGGCGTTGGCAGCGTCCAATTGCGCCTTCGCTTTGGCGATTTGAGCATCTTTAAGGCGACAATCGAACTCCACGGCAATCACTCCGTCATCAAGTGTATCGCCCTCTTGAATAGATAAGGTGCTGATAACCCCTTCCATAGGTGCCGAAATCAGCGTCGACAGCGGTGCTGATATCTGAAATCTAACTTCTGTACCCATCGCTAAAGCTTGAGCCGAAGCTACCTGACTAATAAGTGCTCCAACGGCTAACAGGTTAGCAAGTCGCATGGTATAGCCTCCTAAAACAAGAGTATCAAAGAGATGTATCCGCTTCGATATTTGCCGTGATTGCTAGATTGATATCGCCGGTTACACTCGCACGATTAATACCGTCTCCCTCTGACAAACCAAGACTCGCTCGCAAACGTCCGCTAGCCTCATAGACCTGAGCGACCGCCTGATAGTAGCGCACCGTCGAGAGAATTTCAGTCACTGCAGAGCCAATTGTAGTGAGCTCATCGCCAGCCTGGTTTTCTTCTAGGTCACGAGCCAACCGAGCTAGGTTAGTGTCTAATTCTCGGATATCAGTGGCACGCTCAAATTGACGCAGAGAGTTGTGATATTGCTGACTGGCTAGATGGACCTGAGATAGAACCGCCATCTGCATCGCAATTCGGCGAGACTTTGCTAACTCCTCGGCGGCCTCCGATGCTTCCTGTTTGATTGGAGCGCTTAACAGATTGAATAAATTGAAGCTAACGCGAATGCCCGCATCAGTCCATTGGTTCTCGTATAGCCAACTGTCAGTATCGTAATTTCGACCATACTCGAAGCTAATACCCGGCAAAAGCTTGAGCATCGCGGAACGAGTTTCAAGAGCAGCTATACGGGTATTGTAGTACTGCTCTCTGATATCGGCATTGTTTAAAAGAGCAATGCCCTCCAGCAAGACGATATCGTGCTCTATCGGTTTCGGGAGTTCCCAGTCAGGCCGAACGAGTTGAAAATCCGTACCGGGTAGCACACCAATCAACCGTGCGAGATCAGTTTGAGCAGTAGATAGCTCATCTTGAATGCTTTCCAGCAAACGAAGGTTTTCTACAACACTTCTTTGATACCGCCAAGCATCACCGGGATTAGTCAAACCTTGTGCAGATGACTCCTTCGAATTTTCGAGCGCCTTTTGAGCATCCCGCAGAGTATTCCGTATCTCTCCTTTAAGCTCCTGTGCGGCGAGCGCGCGCCAGAAACTGGTACGCACGCTTTGAGACAGGTTATGCATTACTTTACGACGCCGCTCTTCGGCAACTAACGCACGATCCGCTGTCTGTTTTGCGCGATAGTAACTAGCGCCGAAATCGAGAACACTCCAGCTTAAACCAAGATCAAATGCAGTCTTTTCTCGATCGGTAGAGATGCTTCCAGGGGATTTACCCGTTGCACCAACAGTTTGAGATTCTCGCGTTCCGTCAGTAGTCGTCCAGGTATATCCGGCACTTCCAACTAATTTGGGAAGTTGATCGAACTTTGACTCCTCAAGCTGTTTCTCCAGCAAGCTACGCTCTAGGCGTCTTACGTAGTGGTCCAGGTTGTACTCAAAAGCACGATCTATAGCCTGATCAAGCGTTAATTTACCCTCAATTGGGTCTCCAAGATTAGTGATAACAGCCAGATCTTGGGCATTAGCTGCTTTAAGCTCAGCGTTAGAGACCGCTTGAGGTTTCACCGTACACCCTGTAGCTATAATCGAAGCAAGCACCAGTGCACCGATTCTTATTTTTTTATAACTCAAATCTAATTCCTTACCTATATGAGTAGCTTGCATTTTTAGCCCTAAATAATCTTCCCAAAGAGGTCGTTAAGTGACACCTGTTGATTTACCCAATCAGCTTGAAGTAACTGCTCACTAAATGTCGCGTTGGGGCTGATTCCAGCGTTACCAGAAGCTCCACCAATGACTAAACGTACCAACGTAACAGCCTGGTTGCCTGCCTCATCTAAAGCGACAACACGAATCACTAACACTCCAATGAAATCTTCAGGAGGAGTTCCACGAAACTCCCCACGCTCCTCATCAAAGCGCAACCAATCAGGAAGGCGAGAACCGTCTTCAAGTGCTGCTAGGTAAGTTAATTTGGCACCGTCACTGACATGCACAAACGTATCGACTGGTATCTGGTAGTAGATATCGGGAGCACCAGCAGGAATGAGCTGGTCTGGAATCGCATTCTCCACCCGTATCGCGCCTGGCTGCAGAGCTCCCCCTGCAGTAACATCAGGGCCGGTAAGTACGGTCGTACCACTGGAGCCGTCGCCGCTCGAACCTAAACCAGCCATCGGGCTTAGTGATGTGAGGCTGTTGCCAACCTCTAAACCTTCGGATGTAACCAGCACGTCAGTCGGGCTTATGCCCATACCCAGTAGTGTTACCTCCTGCGTTAGCGGGTCTGCGTCACCCCCAAATATCGAATTTTCTCCGAACGAATTGTTTTCGGTGTTTGCTTCCGTTGCGCCTGTGGAATCAAGCATATTTTGCAGAGTCGGTTTTACACCGCCGATCTCGGGTACGGGGTCTGGTGTACCCACTATAGTTATCTTGACTGTTTTAGAATCACTGAGTGGAGTTCCGTCATCATCGGTAACCGAAACGGTATATGTCAGAACAAGTTCCTGATCTATTTCGAGATAATCAAACGTCTCATTACCACTATCGAAGGTCCAGTTCAGAACTTTCTCAGTTTCGCCAGCACCTATCAGAGAGACCGGATTAAGACTTAGCATGGCCAGAAGCTGAGCGTCGCTAGGTGCACGTGAATCTGAACGGCTACTATTGCCAGATACTTCAAGAGTATAACTTGCCGCTACTAGGTCACTCGTGTCCACATCACCGACAGCGAAGCTGCCAGAAGTACTAAGTGGAGCTGGAGCAAGTGTCTCGACCAATGTCCCCGAATAATTCCCTACTTCGTCAATTTCACCCGCAGCATTAGCCTCATTCACTTCAGCCGTTATCGTTGGGGCATCGTTCTGTCCAATTAAGGTGATCGTTACCGTCTTAGTGGCCGAGGATTCGGTAAATGTGACACCACTGTCATCTGTAGCGGTAATCGTATAGCTGAACGTTAACGTCTCCCCCTCAGCCAGGAAGTTCAGGTCTTGCGACGTGGTATACGTCCAACTGCTATCGACTGTGTTAGTCGTATCATCGATAGACAAGGCAGTACCAAGGTCATCCAGAACAAAACCATCAATCAGCGCCTGAATCTGCGTTGCACTAAGCTGATCCGGTGTGATCGGTAGCG
>JABXHP010000335.1 GCA_013373575.1 Oceanospirillaceae bacterium
CCGTGCTCTACCGCGGCGCTCAGGGGCGTGTTGCGCATGAGTGCATCATCGATATCCGTCCACTTAAAGAGGCTTCGGATATCAGTGAAGAGGATATTGCTAAACGTCTTATGGATTACGGCTTCCATGCGCCTACCATGTCTTTCCCAGTGCCAGGCACTTTGATGATTGAGCCTACAGAGTCAGAGTCGATCGCGGAGCTTGATCGCTTCGTAAATGCGATGATTTCGATTCGCCAGGAGATTGCTGAGGTAGAGCAGGGCGTTGTGGCAGCTGAAGCTTCAGTATTGCGCCATGCACCGCATACACTGGCGGATATCGACGGTAACTGGGCGCGAAGCTACTCGGTAGAGCAGGGACTCTTTCCGGTGCCCGGGCAGCGGGACAACAAGTATTGGCCCACTGCCAACCGCATCGACAATGTCTATGGTGACCGTCACTTCGTCTGCAGCTGCCCGCCGATTGAAGATTACGAGTAAGGTAAGCGCTAAGAGCGGATCTCTTCGAGCGGGAGGCGCGCGAGCAGTTGTGCCTTTCGCTGTGGGTCTAAAAACGCTGCGGTGATGCTGTTACGTGCCAGCAGCGCAGCGTGCTTGCGGCTCATCTCAAGCGCCTTGTCGACCTCCATGAAGTTATCAACCAGATAGCCGCCAAAGTAGGCTGGATCATCTGAGTTGATGCTGACATTCATCCCCTGATCCAGCATCTGCAGAATAGGGTGGTCGCACATCTTCTCGAACACTTTGAGACGTACGTTTGAGTTTGGGCACACCGTAAGCGGGATCTGCTGATTGATAAGGTGCTCCACCAGCTTGTTGTCGTTGAGTGCCTGCACGCCGTGATCGATGCGCTGTACTTTCAGCATCTGCAGTGCCTCCCACACATAGGTCGGAGGACCCTCTTCACCAGCATGAGCAACCAGCTTGAGCCCATCTGCGCGTGCTGCCTCGTAGATGTGCGAAAACTTACGCGGTGGATGATTCAGTTCCGAGCTGTCCAAGCCAATCCCAATAAACTCACCAATCATGGGGCGCGCGAGTTGGTAAAGTTGCATCCCCTCCTCAGGCGGCAGGTGCCTAAGAATACAGAGGATTAACCCAGAACTTATGCCCCAGCGCGAGCCGGCGTCTCGCAGGGCAGCACCAATGCCCTCAAGCTGCACCTCGAGGCCTACACCTCTAGCAAGGTGGGTCTGTGGATCAAAGAAGGGTTCTACATGGTCTATACCGTCATCCATGCAGCGCTGCAGGTAGGCGGTGGTCAGGTCATAGAAGTCCTCGGACCTTCTAAGGACGTTAGCGCCCTCATAGTAGATGTCGAGGAAGGATTGCAAGTCTTTGAATTTGTATGCCTTTTTAACCTCCTCAATGGACTTGAAGCGAAGTTTTATCTTATTGCGCTCGGCGAGTTGGAACATCAGTTCCGGCTCGAGAGAGCCTTCAAGATGCATATGTAGTTCAGCTTTGGGGAGTGACTTGATGTAGTCGCGGGTGACTCGCGCCATTGATGCCTCCTAGTCGGTGTCACCTAAGTATAGTAGCCACGCAGCTAAGCTGCGCAGCTTCTGGCAGCGATGTTCTGTTTAGGCCTGCATGAGAAAGTTGAGGATTAGCTCGCGGCCCCCCTCAGTCGCAAAGGATTCCGGGTGAAACTGAATTCCTTGAATGGGGTACTCTTTGTGACGCACCCCCATAATTTCAAACTGACCACCTTGGCGGATACGCTCCAAATTACCAAGCTCGGTCTGGCTCAGATCGCCCACCGCAGAGGTCACCTCAAGGCACTCTGGGATGGAGGCCGATTCGGCTATAAGTGAGTGGTAGCGCATCACCTCGAGTTGGTCGGGGATGTTGTGGAAAACCCCTTCGCCGTTATGGGTGATCGGGCTTATTTTCCCATGCATAGGCAGTGGAGCTTTAACCACGTTGCCACCGAAGACATGGCAGATGCCCTGCATTCCCAAGCAGACACCTAGAAGCGGGGTGGCCTGCCCAAGTGTGCTGATAACCTCGGCGCACACACCAAAGTAGTCAGGATCCTCTGGGGAGCCTGGACCCGGGGATATGATGATGCGATCTGCGTTGAGTGCTCTGATCTGCGCGAGGTCGAGCTCATCATTGCGTTTCACTACAATATCAAAACTCTGCAACTCGCCGAGTTGCACCTGCGCTTCAAGTACCTCACCAATAAATTGGTAGAGGTTGTAGGTGAAGGAGTCGTAGTTATCGATAATCAGAACTTTCATAGATTGAGCGCTGTTCACGACTGCCCCTCCACAATAAATTGGTCCAGTACTTTTTTGGTGCCGGCAAATTTGCGACGAATCTCTTCGTACTCGTCCTCGGGGTTGGAGTCGTAGACATTGCCACCACAGGTCTGCACATAAGCCTGCTCGCCATTGGCGAAGACGGTGCGAATGGGGATAGCAAAGGTACAGTCACCATTAAACGAGAAGTGACCCACTGCGCCGCCGTAGGGGCCGCGACCATCGGCCTCAAGCTCATCGATGATCTTCATCGCCTCTATTTTGGGCGCTCCGGTCAGGGTTCCTGCGGGGAAATTGCTGGCTAAAGCGGAGAACATGTCGTGATCTTCGTGAATAATGCCAACAATCTCTGAAGAGATATGTTGTACGTGACTAAACCGTTTGATATCCATCAGGCTGCGCACTTTAACGGTGCCAAAGCGCGCCACCCGACCAATATCATTGCGGTGAAGATCTACAATCATATTGTGCTCGGCAATCTCTTTCGGGTCGTTCAGCAGTTTACGCGCAAGCTGTTGATCCTCTACTGCGTCCACACCGCGTTTAGTTGTACCGGCAAGCGGGAAGGTCTCCATTTCACCTTGGCGTAGGCGAAAGAGTAGCTCGGGGCTTGCGCCAATGAGCTTCTGGTCGCCAAACTTTACGTAATACATCTGCGGTGAGGGGTTCACCTCTCGCAGTTGCTCATAAATGTTGATCGTGTCGCCTTCGAGGCGGAAACGCTTCTTGAACCCGACCTCGGTCTGAAAGATTTTGCCCTCTACGATATCCTGTTTAACTTTCATAACGGCAGCTGCGTGGTCAGCTTTGGTCATAGTGTCGCCAAGGTTGTAGATTTTTAGCTCGCCGTTGGCAGGGCAAGCGCTGTTCATAATCGTCTCAATCAACTCAAGGCGGCTGTCGGAGTAGTAGAAGTAAAACACCTCTCCGGTCATCTTATCGAGTATCAAACCATCCTTGTATACACCAAAGCGGAAGATATCGAATAACTCGGAGCGCTGTAGCTTAAGGCTAGACTCAAAGTAGTTCATGCAGTCGTAACCGATATAGCCGGTTAAGCCACCCGCGTAGCGGCGCGAAATAATATCTTGCGGCACAATATCGCGCAGTAGGTAGTAGGGGTTCTCTGCCGGGTAGGTTTCGCTGTTACCGCTGCGGTCATCAATGTGCAGTGCGCCTTCGCTCGCCCAGATCTGCTGTTCTGGATCGAAGCCAATAATAGAGTAGCGGGAGATGTAACTCTCCTCGCCGAGCGACTCCAGCATGAAGCAGGTATCGAAGCGCTTCTCTATCTTTTTAAACAGTTCAAAAAAATCGATATCTGCAGCCAGAGCGACGTATTTTGGCTTACGAGGTAGCTCTATCTTGGCAGGGCGTTTAATCATTAGTCTCTTCCGCTTGGAGCGCGCGCGAACCGCGCGTCACTGTGGCTATTCCGACACCGAGCTGTTTAGCGATCTCGCGCTGCGGCACACCAGCTTCAAGCAGGCGGAATATCTGTAGGCGTTTGCACACCTCCGCAAGCTCGGTGGGGGTAAGTAGGCCGCGCAACGCTTTGGCAAACTCATCACGTGAGTCCATGCCGTGCAGGTGGTCTAGGAGATCGTCGAAATAGTCAGGTGTATTCATGTACTAGTACACTAGCAGGCTAGTACATCTGGGTCAATACTGAACTTAGCAAAGGCGAGCCCGGTACAACCCAGCCACAGACTCAGTTTTTCACCTGTTGTGAAAGAGTGTGGTGTTTACAGGTCACCAGTGCACGCCTGTTAAAGCCTTCAACTAATATTTAAGAGTTTACTGTGAATCTCGA
>JABXHP010000230.1 GCA_013373575.1 Oceanospirillaceae bacterium
AAAATGGTGCCTAGCTCCTGCAATATATCTCGCGGGTTGCCGAAGTAGTGCCACGCGAAGAGTAGTGGGCTTGCAATAGCAAGCGCGTAGAGCCCGAGTAGTACGGTAAGTCTGAAATGCATGCTCTACGCTCCTTTGTATAGTCTTAGTCTAGAAGCTAGACTCCCTTACAATAAAGGCTAGCGCAGAATTAATATACGGGGTTATGTAAGCTTGCGGAGTCCCACTAATAATAACTTTACCCCTCATAACTTGCGACTCAAATACGAGCGATGAAGCAGAAATCGAGAATCAGAAATCGAATTCACGTAGAAGAAGAGTTGCAGCCTGTCGATAGACGCGTTGAATTACACTCTCTCGAGCACCTTCGAAATTGAGAATTACTGTCGTTCGACTTGGCAAAACAATGCTATCTATCGGTTCAAGGGTGATACTGAACATGGGTTCCAACAGAATATCAGCCTGTCCATCAAACTTGGATTCAAAACCACCACCGGCTCTTGTTGCCAGCTCGCCCTCCGCCAAAGACTTCGTAGGGATTGTTGAGACATTCACGACCTTAGCCCTAAGAGTCTTCGTTGGTTCGCGCTCGAGATAGTATTCAACCGTTTCATCTAAATTGATTTGATCGATCAACTCCTGCTGAACGAAGGTTTGAATCAACGGCTCGTTAGAAATTTTCACATGCGCAACCAAATCACCCTCTGCTATCAAACCACCAACCTGAACATCCTCCGGTATAAAGTCTACGACTCCTGAAAATTCCGACCGAATTTCAAGGTCTTTAACGCGAGCTTGATCATTCTCAACCGACACCAGCGCAGCATTCCACTGCTCTGATCGTCCAGATAAGATACGTTGCTGCTCATCCAAAAGAAGGTCTAACTGTATCTGTTCTCCAATTCGACGGGCAGCCAACTGACTCTGGGACAACTCTGAGCTCAAAACATCGGATTTGACGCCAATTATCAGATCTCCCGGTCTAACTCTATCTCCCTGGTTTATGTACACCCCATCGATTTGACCACCCTCCCTCGCGAAAATAGACTTATCAGCCGATGGAAGGTAAATACCTTGTACGCTATCGGTTCGAGTATATGGCAAGCTCACTAAAAGTAGCACTCCCACCAGAACGGCTAAAGTTCGGGCAAATTTAAAATTCAGACGCATACTCTTCCTCAAACCCCACCAGACAGTCAGTTCACGCGCGACAGGCTTAAGCACGAAGACATAGATTTCCAATATAAATAGAACTATGCCAATTACTTTGGCAAAAAAATGGTATACCAATAAGGCAATACCAATAAACACGATGAGTCGATAGATCCATACTACATAGGCAAAAGCAATCAACTGAGAATCTCTGCGACGACCAAAAGTCTCCGGCCGCGGCTGTTTAAGCCCAAATAGCACTTCCCGCATAAACCACTGCGCCAAACGCCCCGAACGCATATGAAGATTGGGGATCTGCAAATAGTCCATCAGCACGAAATACCCATCAAACCGCATAAAAGGCCCAAGATTAACGGCCAGTGATGAGATCCAAGTTGTTGTAGCCAAAACAAAAAGCCCATCCTTGACATACCCGACGGGCATAAGGTGCCATAGCAGGGTGGCCCAGCAAGCGACGTACAGCTCTGAGAGTACACCTGCAGACGCTATATTCAGCCTGCGTCTGTGTTTATACAGCTTCCAGCTTTCCGAGGTATCGGTGTAGGGCAATGGAAACATCACCAGAAATGCGATACCCATCACGGGAATTCTCACCCCATATCTTTTTGCGGTATAAGCATGTGCAAATTCATGTATCGTTTTAACAACAACATAAGAGAGGGCAATTTTTACAACGCCTGAAAAAGACCATAGAGCTGCTAGCTCCTGTTCAAATTGGCTCCAGTTCCTAAAAATCAGAGAGATACCAACGAGGGCAGCGATTAGCGTAGCCACGAAGAACCAAGGTCGGTATGCAAATGACACTAGATTCTTCGTCTTCTCCAAGAATCGGTCCGGAGAAATCAGAGGGACCCGAAAAAACAGATACCGATGTACTAACCAGTCGTATATACCTGTTTTGGACTGCTTCGAGCGTTCTATTAATCGCTCTTGGGAGGATGAATCTGGAGCATACACCAGTTCATTCATCACCAAAAAGCTTACTATTTGTTCTAACTGTTGCTCCGAAAGAGTCAACTCGGTCTGGCCGGAGATCGCCGATAGTACGCGCTCGGGTGTTCCTAGATCCAACCTAGCTAAAGTCTCAACAACTTCTCGCGATATATTGAAAAAACGGTTACGTACGGGATCATGAATGACCCATTGAGACTGACCCGAAGGGTCTGGCTCCCAGGGGTAGATCTCCAAGTCATTTCTGAGTGTAGGAAACACGTTAGATACCAAAGGTTTCGCGGAACCAAACTAGGGGACGCCTAGTGACCCACTTGAGAATAGTCGTCTCTCCGGACTCAATACGTACCGTACCTCGCTCCCCTAGATTCAGTTCAGACTCATTAGGGATAGAGATACGAACCGGATATGCAACCACCCCATCCTCTTTGGAAACCGGCCTGAAATTCGAGTAACGTACCTCCCCTGCAAGAGGTTGGAACGGGTTTGAATGCATGAACAGGCGTACAGTATTACCTGCCCCCACCGGCAGAGCTGACTGAACATTCATCCAAGCTTCCACCTCTAAGTTGGACTCGCTTGCAATCTCTAAAAGCGCTTCACCAATTCTTACCGGTTTTCCTTCAAGTTCCTCCACAGAGTCTAATACAACGCGCCCCGTTCGATCCGCTTTGACTTCATACCTCGCGAGTTCGCGCTCAAGGAAACCTATCTGTTCATTTTTCTCTGCAATTCGTCCGCGAGCATCAGCGGCACGAGCCTTTGACGAGTCGCTCGAGAAGGATTTAACGTTTTCTTGCTCAAACTCCACATAGAGCTTCGCCAACTCAGCTCGCGCTATATTCAGCTGGGACTCAATCCTTGATGAGTCTAACTTTAGTATCAACTGACCAACTTCAACGGTATCACCCGGAAGAACTAAAACCTGATCCACTAGGCTGTCTGCCGGTGATTTAACTGGGGCGATATCAGCAGAGATAACCTCAGCAGGAGCTAGTACCGTGTTTTTGATTTCGGTAACTGAAGCAAAGGCTATTAACCCAAGGATAGCTAGCGTTAGGAAAACCGAACGCGGCTTTATTTCGCTAAAGAGATGGTGTTTGCCCTGTTTGGTCTGTCGTTTTATAAATTCACCACAGGCTTTCAAAGCAAGCTCAGCCACAGCGATTTTAACTGGACTCATCGGCACTGTACCTGTAACGAAGAGCAAGCCTCCAGCACGCTGACCAAAACTTATCCACGTTGCACATTGATCACTAAACAGGTCAACAGATGAAAGATCTTTTGGGGTAAGTTCTAGCGAGACAAGCTCAGTACGACGAAGGCTCTTATCGTATAGGGCTTTTAGCTGTTTCACATGGGGAGTTTGTGGATCTATGGAGGAGACGGATGAGATGGCGACGGGTAGAGAGCTGCTCTCACACCAGACAATTGCCTGCTCGAAAGGGACAACTTTACGTAGCTCATTCACAAATATCACTCGTGCAGCCGCTATCCCCTCAGCCGCTTTAACGCTCTGATATAACTCAAGTATCGCTCTTAGAAGAAGATCAGAACTCATACGCCGCTAATTCTCCAAAACCATGTAGCCTACGGCACCCTCCGAGAGCCAAGCGGGTACTGTCCCAATCTTTGCACGTACTTTCACGGTTTGGCTGATTGAATCAACCGTAGCTGCCACCCGATCAATCTGACCGAATACCTTTCTAGAGTTCTGCGCGAGCCTGAGAGTGACCTTTCCATCTATTTTCACTCGCTCTCCCCAGCTAACTGGGGCAAGAAACTCGATGTAGAGGGCCTGGTCATCAAGAATACGAGCGATGGGCTTCCCCTCCTCGACATATTCATACTCGTTTATCAGCATATCAGTGACAACCGCGTCAAAAGGTACATTGACTGAACAGGTCTCTAGGTTTCGATTGTGTACAGCAACTTCGGCGACACCCCTGTCCCATTCAGACTTTGCTATTGCGACCTCAAGCCCTGTTGTAGACGCGTACTCTTTCAATTTTCTCTGTGACTCGTATTTTAACTTCAGCGTATTTGCCGAGGCCGCGGCCGCGTCGCGACGAGCTTTATCGACACTGCAATCAATATTGAGAAACAGATCTCCTTCAGTGACCCTGTCAGTTTCACTGAACGGCAGCCCAACCACTAACCCGGACCTTGGCGCAGACAACACTGCAACTTTATCAGAGACGACCCGCCCAACCACAGGCAGCTCCTCGGCATAAACTAGCGGCATAAACACAGACAGGTGCAAAAAAAGCGCCATAACAAAAAAATGCATACCAAGCTCCGGAAAAAAAGGGGCTAAACAGCCCCCTTCCATATCAACAATAATATGGTTTTAGAGTGCAGTTCCACGTAGGTAATTTAGACTTTCGCCGCCTACGCGAGCGCTCTCCTCTGCCTCGGCTCTCTTCTCAAGCGTCTTCGCACGCTCTTCACTAATGGTGCTTAACAACTCTTGAAGAACTGACTCTCTATTTTCGTAGCCAGTTACAAGCTCTTCGAGCTCAATGAGACGAGCTTTAGAAGATACATTGTAATCTTCAACACGATTGATCTCAGACTCAAGCACCATAATTTGCTGCGTCAACGAGTTTTTCTGTGTCACCAACAGTTGACGACGCGCTTCAAGCCCTTGCTGTTCCGACATATTAGCGGCCAACACCTGATCAATCTTCGACGCACTCAACTGATATTCCAGCACCTCTCTCTGCTTGTCAGAGGAGTCATTGCTCAGAGTTTCAACCCGCTGCATTAGCTGCTCGCGTGTTTTACCCAATTTAGCGAGTGTTGCCTCAGCGTCCTTAACCTCGCCTTTGAGCTGAGCTCCAAAGACTGCTGTCTCTTCGGCATTCAGCGCTATCAACTG
>JABXHP010000294.1 GCA_013373575.1 Oceanospirillaceae bacterium
GGGCAAACTGGGGACGTTCAGAAAATTTGAACATCATCGACTGCATGCAGGTACCAGGTCCCGAACTACACTCTGCGGGATCTTCGCGGATACATCATTCGGTAATGATTGAAGAAGATCGTCGACCAATTCGGCTGAGATCTCAGCTACTTCACAGGTATAGTCTTCAAATGTCCCCTCTGGGTTTTCTGCTTTCCACTCTTCATAGTCTTGTTTCTCGAAGTAGCCTACCAGTCCAATACCGACAAACGGGATAGCTACGAGTATCCTTCTCATACGAGCCTGAGCTTTGGTGCGCATCTTGGTCTTTGCCCGAGTCGTATTGACCGATTTTTTGAGCGATAGATTTTCAGCAACCAGTGACGCTATTTGCATGTTCATATCGAACACAGTTTTGAGCAGATACACACCACCGCTAAACAGCAGAGCCGATATAAGAATCCAAAGTTTTACCATTTTGAGCATTTGTAACCTCGGTTGAAAATTGCCGGTCAGACGACTAGGTATCAAACTGGCAGACTCTGCGATTTTTTGCCACTCCAGTAGGGGAGCCATCCCTGGCCCCTAAGCTTCCCGGAGTTTGACGCTTTGGTATCCACTGACGCTCCCGTCGACGTGACGCCTCCTCAGCCTGTTTCCAAATCAGCTTCGGTGGCCATTGGTAATAATCGAGAAGTCGCACTTTCAGCAGCATCCTGCAGAGATCGTGTTGAGAGATGAGCATAGCGCTGAGTCACCGTCGGGCTTGAGTGCCCCAGTATCTGCTGAACTTCATAGAGACTCCTCCCGTTGTTGACCAAGAACGATGCGTACTGATGACGCAGATCATGGAGCCTCAGCTGAGGTAATCCAGCTTGAGCTCTAAGTCGTCTCCACACCTTATGTACATACTTCAGCCGCTCTCCAGTCTGGCTACTGACGAATAGGAAAGTGTGGTTATGTGTATCGAGCTCCTCGAGTATCGAAAGCGCTGACCCATTCAATGGAACGCTTCGGATACGCTTGGACTTGCTGTTGCTGGCGGGGATCCTCCATACCCTGTTGCCTGTATCGATATCCATCCAGCGTGCTTTGAGAGCTTCACCCAAACGAGCTCCTGTAGATAGCAGGAAAAGAGCTAACCGACAGACCATCTTGTTCTCATCGTTTCGCAGTACTGACAGTAGGCTCTGCAGTTGTTGATCTGTCAGCAAGTTGTCCAGTTGGTTATCGACCTTGAACAGCTCGATACGCTTGATGGGATTACTCTCTATCAGACCCCAGTCAACTGCCAAGTTCAGTGTCCGTCTGATGAGCTTGAGATGGTGATCACAAGTGGCAGGGGAGAGGTCCTGATCGTGAAGTTCTGAGTGGAAGCTTTGCACTTCCGATCGGGTGATCTTCGTCAGTGGGTACCGACCGAAACGCTTTATGATCCGGTTATTGATCAGACCTTCATCAAAGCGATATGAGCGTTTGTGGCGTTTGGCGTAGGGAAGGTATTTCTGCTGCAGGAAGCTGGCATAGGTCAGTTCCGCATCAGTAGCTGTTTGCTTGGGATCAGTACCAGCAGCGATCTCGGCTTTAAGCTGTTTGGCTTTGTTGCGAGCATCAACCAGTGACAGGGTGTCAGTGGTACCAATGCGTTGGTGAGCTGTCTTGCCAGCATTTTTATAGCGTAGGTAGTAGCTACCTTTGCCGGGAGCAGTGCGTCTGACTTCGACATAGAAGCCAGATACTGACTGATCGCAGTACTCGATCCGGGATTTGTCTGGCGGGCAGGTGAGGTGTTTGGTGATGAACGTTTGGGTGAGGTTGATGATGGGCATTGGCGTCTCCTTTTGAATAGACGTGAAAAAGCCGGCGCAGTGGCTGGCAGTTGAATGAGATTGTTCTGGGGATCGGCCAATTTTGTGGCGCTCAGATCGACCGTTTTTAGCCGAATATCGTCGATTTTGGCGGTATGAAATTTTCGATTTTTTCGGTTTGTTTTTAGAGCCCAAAAATCCGGATTTTCCGAGAATTAGCACCGACAAAACCGCCAAAATTGCAGATGTTCTGAAGGTCATTAACGAGTAATTTTTGCGAAGAGCTAGCGAACTTACTGCCGAAACTGACAGAAATCAGCGTGGGCACACGAATCTCGGATTAAGCGCACTAAATCAGCGTCACTAGGGCGGTGGATGGCGTTGTGTGTTTATTATGGAAGAACCAGATAGGCACCTCAATCCTTTGAAGTGCCCGACCTCATTCAACTCGGTACGCTTTATCTAGCTGTTTGAATTGCTTTGCGCGATCTGTACAGGTTTATCAGACTCTTCTTTAGACAGTTTAG
Source organism: Oceanospirillaceae bacterium (assembly GCA_013373575.1). Lineage (GTDB taxonomy): Bacteria > Pseudomonadota > Gammaproteobacteria > Pseudomonadales > Balneatricaceae > Marinobacterium_E. Next base: position 2,315 of record JABXHP010000294.1, read on the forward strand.
GGTTCCAACGATAGCTCACCGTAGGCCGGCCAGTGCCTGCCCTAGACGGTGGGAACTCGATCAGATAGCCATGTTCCACCAATATATTGAGTGCAAGATTTACCTGTTCGGTGTCTTTGAGGCTAGTCCATCCTTTTCTGTATACGTCTCGTGCCGTAAAGCCATTTTCCAGGAGGTGGCGTTTCCCAAAAAGCCGCTTGGCACCACTCATGCTTGCACTATCGACGATGCCATATAGGCGAAAGGCGTGGGCTTTGAGATAAGGCCACCACTGGAGGGCTTTGGTCAATGTCTCTACAGAGATGGAGTGACCATCGCTCTCACACAAATGGAACAGAGTTGCCAGTGTCCCTATTGTTTTTGGCATCTTCCCAAAGTGACTTTGAATTATCTGTGGTGTGTCCGGGTTTGAGATATCATCTTGAAGCCCTTCCCACCATACTGCGAAAGCTACTTGAGCGTCTTCAGAAAAGCGCAAGATACGCTCTTCCTCGGATTCAACTTCAAGATGGAGTAGCTTTTTGAGTAGAGCCCGGTAATCATCCATGACCTTGCTATCAGGCTCCATGTCACGCCAAACACGCTTTGACTTTGGGTCAGGGTAGACGGCCAGTTGAAAGCGCTGGATCAAGCCGTCATCGGCCTTTCCAGATATCGCAGCACTTAATGTATTCTCCAGCTTTGACGGCTGAATACCTCCAATGATTGACAGGACGCAATGATCAACACGATTGGTACCACGAGCGATTCGATCCGTTGTGTAGCTGCCGTCGCCATCGTAGCACTCGAGGTAGAAGGCTCTATCTGATTGAGCATCTTCAGAGTTCAGTTTACTGATGAATCCGCTCAACTCATCGCGCAACATCAAGAGACCGTTTGGGTTTTGCTCGAGTATCTCAACGAGTTTAGGCACGGTAGCGTCGTTTGCGATCAGGCGAGTAGCCAAAAGCGGCTCTTCGCTTTCCTCAGCTTCGGCCATGATGGCCAGAGCCTCTTCAGTTTTACCTTCTTCGAACTTTACCTGTGCAAGTTTTTGCTGCTCTTTGATGGTGTTTTTCTTGAGCTCAGCAAGTAACTCACGACGTTTGTTTTCTTGATCTGCAAACTCCTTTAGCTCACGTTCGAGCTCCATAAGAGGTTTCAGAACGGCTTTTATAGCAGGGCTCTTCATGGAGGAGGGACCACCGATGACAGAGGCCCACAGCGTCGGTACGATAATCCAGTTGTCCCGTGTCTTCGGCGCTAGCACGCGTTTCCTTCCTATCAGTACAGCTAGTGTACTCAGCGCTGCTACAGCGACGAAGTCTGGCGGGCACTGAATACGATTAGCAACGTCACCCACTAATTTCGCTATCGTTTCTGGTAGCATCTCACGCGTGAGCGGAGGCGCTGGATAACGTTGTTCTTCCAGAGGTTTAAGTTTGGGAACTGTATCGACTGCATTTTCCAGTGCTTCTTTAAGTAAGGGATTCATGCTCATACCTCAGGTGTAGTGTTTACAGTTGATGACATCATTGAAGTCTGTGCAATTGCACTCGGGGTTGCTGCAGGGCAGAGGTGGAAATACAACCGCTCCCGCGATCGTTTTTGCTGCGGCGTTTGCCAACGTCATTCCCGGATTGCCGGGTGTACGATGGTCGTTATCAGCAACCAAACAGATATCTACGTGTGAGGGTAAGTTGGTACGCAGCGCTAGGCAGACCGATTCGAGATTGCTTGCGCTCAGGGCTGCAATACAGCACTTTTCGATACCTCCGCTAAACGTCGCCGCTGTAGCATAGCCCTCAGCAACGTAGACAGGATCGCTATTCTTCAGATCGCCGATGACCGCAAATACACCACTCGTGCGACCACCTTTTAGAAAACGCTTTTCTCCTGCGGGGCTAATGTTTTGCAGATTCCAGATCGTTCCGTCGACGTCCTGTAAAGGTACTTGTAGATTGTTACCCCATTGAGTGAGACCACCTGCACCGATGTTCTTGGCGACTAGATATGGATGATCAGGATCGGCTGGGCGTGCGTCTTTTAACTGAGATCTCGCTTGTTCAGCGATAGCTCGCTGCTGGTTAGCCCGGAACTCATCTGATTCTGCGATACGATCTGCTCTCTCTGACTGACCTTGATCGTCAACATCACTGTCAGCGAAAAACGTATACTTCTCACCGGTGATGAAATTGCCACAGTGCACGACAGTGGCCGCCTCGTTTACCAATGCGTAACAAGCCTTGTTTTTAGCCGATTTTCCAGGTGCGGCAAAGCGATGGAATTGATTGTCAGGCACGACCATCGGCTCTGTTTTAAGCGCTGCACTGATCTGCTGCGCTAATATATTTAGACGTTCTTTAATATCCATTTGATTACTCCAAAAAATAACGGGGTTGACTGCGCCAGCTCATGAGAGCCGGCACAGACAGTCGTTAGAATTGATTAGCTATTCAGCTCTTTAAGAATCGGGTGATCCGCAGAGTCGATAACTTTTCCGTCAAAGGCTTTTTCTAGCAGCGTTTCAAATGGCATGAACTCGAATTTCTGCATGTCGGTAAATTGATCACGCGTTGCAACATACCCGCCACGTCCCGGTACACGCCCCAAGCTGAAAGGTTGTCTCTCCGTTTCAGTAATCTTACGAAGCGTCAGATTGTATGCGTTTGGACGTCCCGAGCCGTCACTCTTGACCGGCAGTAGAAAGTTACCGATCTGATCTGAGTAGGCTTGGCAGTAGTCGACGTTTTTAATGGTTGCGCCTTTAGGCACGGCGATGTTCTTAGCAATTGGGAAGTACTCCTCATGACTGAAATTGCCTTCCAGGTCACGACGGCGCACGAGTAAGGTAGGTAGCGTAATTTTTCTATCCCCGATTTGTATGGTTTCACTCTCACTCGGTATGCCGACCGGTGAAAAGCACTCTTGCTGTTCATCGCTATCGACTTGCATATTGAACAGTGAGCTAGCTACGCTCTTGGTCTCCAAAGTCGTCGTCTTAGTTGCACCTTCCTCGTTATTAGCTACGGTTGTGTTATCGTCTTCAGCTATTTGATTAACGAAATTTTTTGTATCAGTCATTAGGTTAAACCTCTTTAATTACTCGTGGTTTGTGCCCGGGCGGTATTGCCGCGAGCACGGCGCTGAATTTAAAGAGGTCGCGATAATTGATCAGGAATTTGCATTTTTATTTAATCGGTAAGTAATGAACAAAAAAAAGTCCGCTGGTCGTCCAGCACGTGATCAAATCTTCGTAGCGGAACTTAAATGGGTCACGCCCCGTCTCGAAACGTTGTTGGTAGCGGAAGAGGTGACTATCTGGGGCGCTGTCGCGATAGTAATGTCGAGGCTAGGAATTGAGCGCGAAGTAATTGATGAGTATTTAGAGGCTATCAACGAGGTGGAGTTTCAGTTGATGAAGGAGGAAGATTACCTCTGCGCTTTTTCTATGGGGACATATTCGCTAGACACAGACCAAACGATCGTATCTGTGTATGAACATTACGACTACTTGTATGAATTTTACGACTACTTGTATGAGGACGAGCGTTGGGAACTTGATTTTTTGGGTGAACGAAAAACAATCTGGCTACGCCGAAACATTGCTATTGATGCTGTCGAAGCTCTTGAGTACGAGAGGCGGTATGCGCTCCAGTCGCGTCAGCTAGCGTCAATGGTGTTCCACGCATTAAAGAGTAACATCGAAAGCGGTAAATCCTCGTTTAAAAACATCACTGTTTTGAAGTTGCCGTACTGTCCTGACAGTGTGACGGTGCTCATAAAGCAGAACCAGTTAGGTAAGGAATCAAAATTCTTTGACAGCGGTGTGGGCAAGGTTCTCAGAATTGCTGTCGACAACCCAGTCCAAGTTAAAGATCACAATACCTCGCCGGAGTATCAACTTATCGGTGTGCTAACCTCGCTGCAAGTAAGCATGTTTCCGGGTCAATTCCGCATTAGGGGGCGCCCAAACGTTAAAAGGCTCGCAGAGTTTATAGAGGACAATATTAATCCCAAGGAACAAGAAGAATTCCGTCAAAAACGAACCATAATCAAACAGCTAGACCGAGGGTTGAAGGCAAGTAAGACATTGAGATGGGCTTCGAACCCAGTATTCATGGGTGAGCGGAAACTGAGACCTGAGGGCGTAGATCTTTCCAAAGATCTAGTTCAAGTTGACTCAAAAGTTCCCAAGATTGCTCTGCCGAAAAGCAGAAGTGAAGATTAGAACAACGATGTACTCAGTTTCCGTAAATTTTTAACGGTCAAAACCGACTAAATTCAGCTCTGACTCCCAATTGACTTTCCAAAAAGACTTTTGGCGGTTTTGTCGGCGGTTAGAAATTAGGTTTGCTCAGTTTTTAGATCGATTGGTTGTTGTTCCCATTAGTCAAACCGTTACTCTTGCTCGTCGCGGCTCGTTAAATTAAAGGAATACCCTTTAAAGAACCATTAATGATAAGCGGACTGGTTTGCGATCCTAGATCCTAAGCGTCTCTGTCTTAATGTAGCCCCTAGCCTTGCGACGGTTAGCGAGGCATCGATCGCTGAAGTGTATTTCGTCAGCGTGTATTCGCTGTATGCCCCCTCGGACCAAGTCGGTCTTTGGGGGCTTAATTTCGAATAGATCAGGGCTGCTGTCCAAGAAGCTGCTCAGCCTTGAGCTCTAAGTAGCGCTTCAAGAAGATCTCCAGTGAGCCATCGCTAAAGCGATACTCATTAGAGTCCAGTATAGAGATGGCGGTCATTTCGTACTTATCGTACAAATCTGCAGGTGAGTGGATGTCGTCGATGTTGGTGTAAACAGCAACGTCTAGACGTGCGGATACCTCCGCCAGTTCACGGATGTTACACATGGGGATTTACCTCAGTTTAGTGGTTCAGTTTTGGTGGTTTTGACACTGCAAAGCAGGGTGCTTCGAGTGGTGTCGAGCTGGATGCTCGGAGGAGGGGATTAGTTTAGGTTCAGCGGTATCTGATACGGATAGTCGCTTGTGGTGTCGATGAAGTAATCATCGATTCCCAGCATCAGTTCAGCTTGTTCATGGATGGATTTCAGTAGCTCGTCATCTGGCAGGTTCCAGGGAGTGACAAGAGCTATGGCGTCAGTGATGTAGTCTTTGTAAGTCATGGAGTGTTACCTCTTCAGGTTAGTGATGGTTCCCAGCAGCAGTAGCAGGAAGATGAGTAAGCCCCAGACTCTCCAGTCGAATGTCTGGAAGGCAGTGAGAGCTAAGAGAAAGATGAGCAGGAAAAAGATGTTCTCAATGCCATACACGAAGCAGGCAATAACGATTACACCTAGTAGGATCAGACCCATGGGGTCTCCTCAGGTCAGGGTTAATGGAACGGTCTAAAGGGTCGGTTTATGGCCGGTAGTTAAGGGGTTGAATTTATGGGATTCTGAGAAGCTGATTTGCTTCAACGAGTTACAGAAGGGGGGGTAAAAGTGACCCTCAGACTTAGTCTCTGTGGATCGGGGAGTGGTGGATCTGTGGGTCTTATGGCCACGGCTCAGATACGGGTATTCGATAAATACACGAAACTGGTACCGCCAAAATCGACGATATTTTTCAGTGAGGGTTGTGTCGGTTTTGGCAATGTGCAGTTTGCATAATTTCAGCTATCGACTGAACATCGAATTCAATCGGGGTTCATGTTCGGGTGGTCCCCAAACTTGCCTACGCTGCCAAAATTGGACAGTGCAGTGGGGTAGGGATGGGGAATTCAGAATTTTCCCAGAGGTGCCCACTCTGGAGCACAGTCGATTAGTTGGGTAATCAGATGCCCTGAGACTCCGATTTGGACTTTGATCGGGTGGATTTTCGGGGAGGTTTACCCTGAGTTGCAGGTGTCGAAATCGTCGAATCTTCATCGGCAGGTGACGGTTCCGACAGGTCGAAGATGGACTTCTTGGAAGGAGTTTTGGGGGTTGGAGCGGTGTCTCGATCGACGTCCTGACCGATATTGAGAGCCCTGACAAACTTATATCGTTTGCCGGGCAC
>JABXHP010000252.1 GCA_013373575.1 Oceanospirillaceae bacterium
TCTAGACTCGGGCGACGGTACGGGTATCTTGTTGCCCAATAATGAGGTGCCGCAGGGTACGCACGTTGGCGACCGTCTGCGTGTGTTTGTCTACCTCGACACTAATGATCAAGAGGTCGCTACCTTGCAGCATCCGCTGGCGCAGGTGGGTGAGTTTGCCCGGCTCAAGGTAAAAGAGGTGAACGATATCGGCGCCTTTCTCGATTGGGGGTTGGCGAAGGACCTGTTTTTGCCGTACGCCGAACAGCGCCAGCCGGTGCGTCCGGGACTTTGGGTCAACGTCTTTCTCTACGTCGACAACTCAGGGCGTATCGCTGCGACAACGAAAACCGATCGCCACCTTGAGCAGAACCCAACAGACCTAAATGTCGGCGATATGGTTGAACTTATGCCCTGGCGTATGACTGATCTAGGGATGCTATGTGTCGTAGACCATCGGTATGAGGGTTTGATTCATCGTCAGGATCTCACTCAGCATCTGAAGCTTGGATATCGCACGCCGGGTTATATCAAACAGGTGCGCCCTGACGGTCGCATCGGTCTCATGCTACAGGCGCCGGGCTATGAGCGTGTATCCGGTCTAGCGCATCAAATACTTGAAGACCTGCGTGAGAATCGCGGGTTTGTGGCACTCAATGACAAAAGCACGCCTGACGCAATTAATGAGCGATATGGTTGCAGCAAAAAAGCGTTCAAAATGGCGGTTGGTCAACTGCTAAAGAGAGATAAGATCGATCAGGATGAGAAAGGTCTCCACCTGGTTGAGTGATTCCCGTAATTTGAGGTTGTTTAATGATTCCACGCCTAGACAAAATTAACGCTACACAGCAGCGCTACCTGAGTTTTATTGAGCGCCTAAAAGCTGATGGTTTCGCTGGCGACCTTAACCCTGACTACGCCAACCGCGTAGTCTTAGCAACGGATAACTCTATCTACCAAGTGCTCCCTCAGGGAGTGATCTACCCGCGTAACATCGACGATCTGCAGCTTGTGGCTCGCCTTGCTGATCAGCCTGAGTTTGCAGAGGTGGTTCTGAGTGCGCGTGGCGGCGGTACAGGTACCAACGGACAGTCGCTGACTGACGGTTTGGTGGTGGATATCTCTAAGCACATGAACCAGATTCTCGAAATCAATGCAGAGGAGCGTTGGGTTCGTGTGCAGACAGGTGTTGTGAAGGATCAGCTCAATGCCGCGCTCAAACCCTATGGGCTCTTTTTCGCGCCAGAGCTTTCAACCTCCAATAGGGCAACCATCGGAGGCATGATCAACACCGATGCAAGCGGACAGGGCTCTGTGCTCTACGGAAAAACGCGTAACCACGTGCTGCAGCTCAAATCGGTCTGGTTAGGTGGTGAGGTTTGGGAGTCGGGCCCTATATCTGATGAGGAGCTGGCTCAACACAGCGCGCGCGATGACCGTATCGGTGAGATGCATCGACTACTACACGAGATTCAGCAGCAACATGCCGACGAGATTGAAGCCTGCTTCCCTAAGCTGAATCGTTGCCTAACCGGTTATGACTTGGCGCATATCCGTGATGAGTCCGGCCGCTTCAATCTCAACTCAGTGCTTTGTGGTGCCGAAGGATCACTCGCATTTATCGCTGAGGCCAAACTCAATGTGCTGCCCATTCCAAAGGTCTCGGTGTTGGTTAACATCAAATACGACAGCTTCGAATCCTCTCTGCGTGACGCCAATGACTTGATGGGTTGGGGCGCAACTTCCATTGAGACGATCGACTCGAAGGTTTTGAATCTGGCGATGGGTGATATCACTTGGGATACGGTTGCCAACTACTTCCCAGCTAATGAGGGTGAGCCGGCGATTCAAGGTATTAACCTAGTGGAGTACACCGGTGACTCTGAAGCTGAGATCGATGATAAGTTGGCGCGCCTGACTGAGCATCTCGATAGCGTTGCGGGCCAACCGGGTAAGAGCTTTGGTTACACCGTGGCGCGCGGTGGTGCGGAGATAGCCAAAATCTGGGGTGTGCGCAAGCGCGCGGTTGGGCTTTTGGGTAACGCTGAGGGGCCAAAACGTCCGATTCCATTCGTAGAAGATACCGCGGTTCCGCCTGAAAACCTCGCCGATTTCATCATGGAGTTCCGCGCCGCCCTGGATAGTCGTGGACTGACCTACGGTATGTTTGGCCACGTTGATGCTGGGGTGCTGCACGTCCGTCCCGCCATCGATATGAAGGATCCACAGCAAGAGCGTCTGATTCGTGAAGTGACCGATGAAGTGGTAGCGCTGACGCAGAAGTACAAAGGGCTGCTTTGGGGCGAACACGGCAAAGGGGTGCGCTCTGAATATGCGCCGGAGTTTTTTGGTCCACTCTACCCAGTGCTGCAGCGTGTGAAAGCGGGTTTTGATCCACGCAATCAGATGAACCCAGGCAAAATCTGTACCCCAGCGATTGAGGGTGCTGAGCTGCTAAAGATCGATGAGGTTGTCACACGTGGACAGCACGATCGCCAGATCCCTGCACAGACACGTGAAGTCTATGACAGTGCGATGAACTGTAATGGTAACGGCGCTTGTTACAACTACGACCCCAATGATGCGATGTGTCCATCATGGAAGGGTACGCGCGAACGCGTACATTCGCCCAAGGGGCGCGCTTCGCTGGTCCGTGAATGGCTGAGACTTCTCTCCTCTCACGGTGTTGAAGCCGATGGGTACGCCGAACAGATGCGTAAGCAGATCAGTATCCTGAGTTGGCCGAAACGTGCGCTCAATACCCTCAAGCGAGAGCAGGGCCAGTATGACTTCTCTAACGAAGTGCATGAGGCGATGATGGGCTGTCTGGCGTGTAAATCTTGTGTGGGCCAGTGTCCAATTAAGGTTAACGTTCCGGACTTCCGTGCGCGTTTCCTCGAGCTCTACTACACGCGCTATTTGAGACCTGTGAAAGACTATATGGTTGCCAGTCTTGAGTTTATGATTCCGACGCTGGCGCGCTTCCCTGCACCTTATAACTGGGCTATGAATAACAGCTTCGTGAGGGGGCTAACCGCGCGCTTTGGCGGACTAGTGGACTCTCCGTCAATCTGTAAACTAGCGCTTAAGCAGGAGATGGAGTCCCGTGGGGTTGTTCAAGCGTCAGAGGAGAGTCTGCGTGGGCTCTCCGACGCGCAACGTGCGAAAACGGTTATCATTGTACAGGACGCCTTCACCAGTTACTTCGAAACACAACTGGTGCTCGATATCGTCGATCTGCTCAAGGGGCTGGGTTTCAATGTTCAGTTGGCACCGTTCGCCCCCAATGGTAAACCCCTGCATGTGCATGGCTTCATGAAGCGCTTTGCCAAGGTGGCGCGCGATAACGTGGCGATGTTACGTCGCTTTGAGGCCCAGGGTATCTCACTGATAGGTGTCGATCCCTCAATGACGCTTACCTACCGTCAAGAGTATGCGAAGGTGGTTGAAGGTGATCTGCCGAAGGTCCAGTTGTTGCAGGAGTGGTTGTCACAGCAGCAGGATGCGCTGGCAGCGAAGCAGCCCGATATTCTGTCTGCGAAGCAGCTGAGCGGCACGGTGAATTATCGTTTAATGGCTCACTGCACCGAGAAGACCAATGCCGCGCCCTCAATCAAACAGTGGCAGACTATCTTCAAAGAGCTTGGGCTTGAGCTCAACCTCGTGGCGACTGGTTGTTGTGGCATGGCTGGAACCTTCGGTCATGAGGCGAGCAATCTCGAGCGATCGAAAGAGATCTACTCCCAGAGCTGGCAGCCAATTGTCAACTCGGCCGAGGAGGGCGAGGAACTACTAGCGACAGGTTACTCTTGCCGTTCTCAGGTTAAGCGCCTCGATCGGGTCCAGCTTAAACATCCTGCACAGGCGATTCTCGAACTGATGCACTGAGATAAACTGACATAAAGTCTTAGTGCAATTAATCCCCAGGGCGCTACCATCAGAGGTTTCCAACGAGGAGACCGCTGATGGAAGACCTACTGCCCGAACTCTGTGACCGTCACCCTGATGATGTCCGCATTCTTGAGCCCATGCTGGGTAATTTTGGTGGGCGCGAGCGCTTCTCTGGCCAGATAGTCACCATTAAAGCGTTTGAGGATAACTCCTTGGTACGCGAGCAGGTGGCTCTGCCTGGTGAGGGTCGAGTCCTTGTGGTCGATGCTGGAGGTTCCATGCGTCGTGCGATGCTTGGTGACATGCTAGCGGAGAAGGCTTCGGTGAATGGGTGGTCTGGGATTATCATCTACGGCTGTATTCGCGATGTTAATGCTATCGCTGATCTTGATATAGGCGTGCAGGCGCTGGGAGCTCATCCGTTGAAAACTGACAAGAAAGGCGTCGGAGAGCTTAACGTGCCGGTCCGGTTTGGCGGTGTAGACTTCATTCCAGGCGAATACTGTTACGCTGATAATAATGGCGTGTTGGTCTCTAGCGTTGCCTTAGAATTGATTGATTAAGTTTCAGTAAAGCTTTAACATGCA
>JABXHP010000219.1 GCA_013373575.1 Oceanospirillaceae bacterium
CCAGGCCGAAGAAAAAGAGTCCGAAGCCTGTAAGCGCGAGGCCGTAGTAACCGTAGTTGCGACCGCCAGAGAAGAGCTTCACCCCGACGCCGATACCGATTAACAAAAGCATGTACGCGCTAAGTTTAAGTTTGAAGCCGAGTAGAGCAACGATCCAGCCGGTGAGTGTAGTGCCAATATTGGAACCGAATAGCAGCGGTAGCGCTTGCCCAAGCGACATCAAACCCGCACTAACGAAGCCCAGCGTTGCCAAGGTGACAGCACTTGATGATTGCACCAGAGCCGTGACGCCGACGCCAGTCGCAAAGGCACGTCGTGGCGACAGGGTGGCGCGTGATATGAGTTTACGCATCGAAGGTCCAGCGGCGCGTTTGAGACCATCGGTGAGCAGTTCCATGCCGAGTAATATAAGACCCAAACCACCAATTAATTGGCCTACTAACGTTAAATCCATAGATATCCCATTAATAACTAGCTCACTACATCAGTTTAGTCGGGCGTGCGGCATAGTGTGCAGATAAACACCTCTTCTGCCCCAGATTTAAGCAGGAGATTACTAATGCGCTCGACCGTCGTGCCGGTGGTCATCACATCATCGACTAAAATCAGACGCTTTGGAGGGCTGCGCTCAATCTCAAAACAGTGGGCTAAGTTTGCCCTGCGCTGAGCCCGGTTGAGGTGCGCTTGATGCTCTGTGCGGCGACTTTTTTGCAGGATGGAGAGTGGAGCGGGGCGATTAAGCTGTTGTGCGATCGACTCGGCTAGCACCTGGCTCTGGTTGAAACCGCGAATTAGCTCGTCGATGGGGTGCATGGGAACAGCAATTAACGCCGCATCTGCGGGCAGTTGTGCCCCCAAGCGCTTGGTGAGCGTTTGAGCAAGCCAGTGGATGGCCTCGGGATCGGCACCCTTTTTTACTCTATGGATAATCTGCGGTAGCGGGAAACGGTAGGTAAAGCCGGCAAAGACTCGGCTGAAGCTAGGGCGCTGTTTTGCGCAGTTCTCACAGGTGCCGGTGACCCCAGGAAGGGCGCAGATATCGCAACCCCGGTGGTGGTAGGGGAGGTCCTCGAGGCACTCCGCGCAGGGTCCGCCCCCGTCTTTAAGGGGCGAATCACAGAGTGGACAGTATTGGTTAAAAAGTGAGCATATGTTCAAAATAGCGTTGTGCATAGGTTGACAGCTCTCCCTTTGGCTTTAAACTGCTCGCATCCTTGGAGCAGCCTCTTTGTACGTAGTAAGCAGGCAGTTCTTAAACCAGTTTAGTGAGAGTTTTCCGATATGTCCGCAGCGAGCATAAATCCAGCCCAGGCAAAGAGAGAGTGGAGCTATGAAGAGATTCAGGCGCTCTTTGACCTGCCTTTCAATGATCTGCTGTTTCGCGCACAGACTGTGCATCGTGAGAACTTCGATCCAAATGAGGTACAGGTAAGTACGCTGCTCTCCATCAAAACGGGCTCTTGTCCGGAGGATTGCAAATACTGCCCGCAGAGCGCCCACTACGATACGGGGCTTGAGAAGCAGCGCCTGATGGAAGTTGAGGCTGTTTTGAACAAGGCGAAACAGGCGAAAGAGACAGGCGCTACCCGCTTCTGTATGGGGGCTGCGTGGAAGCATCCAACAGACCGTGATATGCCTTACATTCTGCAGATGGTAAAAGGTGTGCGTGAGATGGGTCTTGAGACATGCATGACGCTGGGTATGCTCAAGCCAGAGCAGGCCGATCAGTTGGCGGATGCTGGACTGGATTACTACAACCATAACCTAGACACGTCACCAGAGTTCTACGACAAAATCATCACCACGCGGACCTACCAGGACCGTCTCGATACGCTGCAGCATGTGCGCGATAGCGGTATGAAGATCTGTAGCGGCGGAATCTTGGGGATGGGTGAGACGGCACGTGACCGAATCGGTCTGCTTCAGCAGTTGGCAAACCTACCGCAGCCACCAGAATCAGTGCCTATCAACATGCTTGTCAAAGTGGCGGGTACGCCGCTGGAGAATGTCGATGATCTCGATCCATTCGAGTACATTCGAAACATTGCCGTGGCGCGCATTCTGATGCCTAGTTCACACGTGCGCCTCTCAGCCGGTCGCGAGTCGATGAGTGATGAGCTTCAGGCGATGGCATTTTTTGCCGGCGCAAACTCGATTTTCTACGGCGAGTGTCTGCTGACAACGCCAAATCCAGAAACTCACCGCGATCTGCAGCTCTTTAAGCGTCTTGGTTTGCGTCCTGAACAGCGAATTGAACAGGATGATGCGACTCAGGAGCGGGCGATTGAGCAGCAACTGATTAAGCAGCAGGACGAGCCGAAGTTCTACGACGCGAGCCTCTAAAATGAGTCGTCTCGACACACGTCTCAGGCCTGAGCTTGAGGCGCGCGAACAGGCGCACCTCTATCGCCGCCGGCGCACTCTTGAGTCTGGTCAAGCGCCACTGGTGCGTGTTGATGGAGAGGAGTTCCTGGCATTCTGCTCGAATGATTACCTCGGGCTCGCTAGCGATAGCCGCATTACTGAAGCTTTGCAGCAGGGTGCAGAGCTCTACGGCAGTGGCAGCGGTGCCTCGCATCTTGTGCTGGGGCATAGCCGTGCGCATCATCAGCTAGAAGAGGCACTTGCCGAACACACAGGGCGTGACCGTGTGCTGCTCTTCTCCACCGGTTATATGACCAATATGGGGGTTATAGCTGCGTTGAGTGGGCGCGGTGGACTGGTGCTGCAAGATAAGCTCAATCACGCCTCCTTGCTGGACGGTGGGGCTCTCAGCGGCGCCAAACTTAAACGCTATCTTCACGCTGACACAGACTCGCTGGAGCGCCAATTGAGTAGCTCCGACAGCCCGGATGCCTTGGTGGTAACTGACGGTGTGTTCAGTATGGACGGTGATATTGCCCGTCTACCCGAGCTAGCTCGACTCTGTCAGCAGTATCAGGCTCACCTTATGGTTGATGATGCCCACGGTTTTGGTGCGCTAGGTAAACATGGGGGTGGAGTTGCAGAGCTCTACAACCTCAACCAAGAGGCGCTGCCGGTTCTTGTGGGTACCCTCGGCAAGGCCTTTGGTACCGGTGGTGCTTTCGTAGCAGGCAGTGAGACCCTTATCGAGTATCTCATCCAGTTTGCCCGCCCCTACATTTACACCACTGCGATGCCACCCGCTGTTGCTCATGCAACACTGGAGAGCTTGCGGATTGTACGTAGCGAAAGTTGGCGTCGAGAGAAACTTGCTGTCCTTATTCAGCAGCTCCGCGACGGAGTTGAGCAGTTGGGGCTTGATCTCATGGAGTCCGATACGGCGATTCAGCCGATTCTCATCGGTGAGGCTAACAAGGCGATAGAGTTAAGTCAGGCGTTAGAGCGCCAGGGTATCTTTGTCGGAGCTATCCGTCCGCCAACCGTACCTGCCGGCAGTGCCAGATTGCGAATCACCTTAAGTGCGATGCATACAGAAGAGCAGGTTGACCGGCTCTTGAGTGCGCTAGAACAGGCGGTTAGGAGTGTCGCAGTTGAGTAGCTCTGCTATTGCGCTTCGAGTGGTCAGTGGCTGGGGAATTTCAGCGACTGTTTTAGAGGGCTGGTTAACGCAGCTACCGTCTCGTTTTGATATCCAGGTCGTTGAGATACCCGACTTGAATGAGTTGCGTTTGCTCTCTGCC
>JABXHP010000145.1 GCA_013373575.1 Oceanospirillaceae bacterium
CGAGCGTTGTTGCATCCGGTGGAGGCTCGGGAGATAACACTGCCGGAGGTTCTGGAACAGCTGGTCAAGGCTTCTCGGGAGGTCGTGGTGATGGAGTCTCAACCTACGGTTACTTAACCGGTGGTGGCGGTGGCGCTGGCGCGGCTGGCGGTGACTACAATCAGGCGTCGGGTCAGGGCTCAGGCGATGGTGGTGTTGGACTTTACATCGATTGGGCTGATCAACTGGGTTTGGGCGACGCAGGATACTTCGGTGGTGGCGGAGGCGGCGGCATGCACACTACCAACGCCAACCACGATCCAGGGCAAGGCGGCCTTGGCGGCGGCGGAGATGGCGCTGAGGCTGTTGGCAGCAGTGGGGTAACTGCTGCCTTATCGAATACTGGCGGCGGCGGCGGCGGTAACGGCCTGACAAATGCATATGCATCCCGAGGCGGAAATGGTGGCTCCGGTATTATCGCGATCCGCTATCTTGGCGCCGACGTCTCTACAGGTGGCTCAGAATCGTCTGCAATTAATGGCTACAGTACCAATGTGTTCTCCGCGACTGGGTCGTCCACACTTACTTTGAATTCAGTTGATGTTTTGCTCAGGGGCAGTATCTCTGGCGCTGATAATCTGACACTGCATGCCGAAGGCGGGAAAATTCGGCTCTCCGGCGACAACACCTTTTCCGGGGATACCACAGTGCTGGGCGGTACCGTCGAGATGACAGGCAGTGGGGTTTTAGGTGAGGCAGGTGTCTACGCTGGGAATATTGATACTAGCGGTGCTTTGTTGTTTAACTCCAGTGTCAACCAAACTCTGTCAGGTGACATAAGCGGCAGCGGCTCAATCAGTAAATCGTCAGGAGCCGGTTCGGTGCTTGTTTTATCTGGCTCTAACACCTACACCGGGACAACCTCGGTGACTTTCGGCACGCTACGTGTAGCTAATGATTCAGGACTTGGCTCCGCCGCGGGCGATACCACTGTCGGATCGGATGCAGTACTTGAGTTAACGGGTGTTGATATTGGTTCGGAGGCATTAACGCTTGCTGGAGGTGCGCTTGTAGCAACAGGTGGAGCCTCATCCGCGTCTGGAACGGTTGCACTCAGTGCCAGCACAGCTATTAGGGTAGATAGTTCATCGTTGACTCTCTCGGGTTCCATATCGGGTACAGGATATGGTCTCACTAAATTGGGCTCCGGAGAGCTAATCCTCAGCGCCGCAAATACTTACACCGGTACCACGACGGTTTCTGCCGGAACGCTGACGCTCTCTAACGCTTTCGCGCTAGGTAACAGTGCGAGTGGTACTTTGATTGAAGCCGGGTCCACCCTAGATCTAAACAACCTGACTCTGGTTGGTGAGGCGTTAACGCTTAACGGAGGGACATTAAGCGCCGCTTCTGGATCATCTGTAATCGCGTCGCCAATTACGCTGACGGCCGACAGCACGATAGAGGTTAGCGGCACTGAACTGTCTATTAGTGGTGGGATTGCTGGCGGTAACTTTGGAGTAACGAAGACCGGGACTGGGGCACTGGTGCTCTCAGGAGCCAATACTTACTCTGGTGACACAACCGTAAGCGCTGGCACGCTTCAGTTGGGTGATAACAGTTCAACTGGTGCTATAAACAACTCCTCAATTGTTAATAACGCTTTGATGGTTCTGGATTTCAGCCAAGATATTCAAATAAGCTCGGACATCACAGGATCCGGAACGCTCGCAATTACACCGCGCTACTCTTTACTCAAAGATTGGGGCGCTTCATCAAGTCTCTCCAATACTTCTTATGAAGTAGTGGCTACGAATAGCTCAGTAGCGGAGGTGCTGAATCGAGTGACCGGCGGTCTGCTGCACGGTAGCGCGACGGGTCAACCGATTAACGGCGGTGAAGCAGGAGTCAATAACAAATTCTATGACCCTGCAACAAACACTGCATCGTTCTTTGTTACCTACCATGACGCCGTCTACGCTAAGCGTGTGAAGGTGTTATTGCGTCAGAATGGTGCAACTGTTGAGGCAAAGGTTGATTCGACGATTGCCGAATACCAGCAACATAACAACACCACCGCATACTCTGGTGCGGACCTAATTGCAGAAAATCACACGTTCGATTTCACGGGGCAGATGGGTTATGCAACCTCATATACCGCGGGAGGCTATGGCCTTAGAGCGCTGGATCAAAGTGTCCAGGTGACACTCTTGGGTGACGTGCAACTAGACGGAGCTATAACCCTAGGAGAAGCTGAGTACACCTCGGACGCTTCGCTTTATAAGGACTTGCGATTCACTAAAGCCTCTATTGCTGTTGGTTCAAGCGGTTCACTTAATTTGAATAGTTTAGGCATCTCGGAGACAAGCGACCTAAGTGAACCAGGGTTCGCTATTCGTAACGATGGGGTCATCGATTTTGATTTGACCAGTGATTGGTCATTCGACGCAGTAATAACCGGCAGTGGTTCGATAAAGAAAAACGGCTCAGGATTACTCAGCTTAACGGGGACAAATTTCTACACCGGGCAAACTCTGGTTTCCGAAGGTACAGTGAGCATTGGAAGTGCTCAGTCGATATCACCGGCATATTCTGCTATCGGGGTAGGTTCGCTTCGTATAGCTAGCGGGGCGACGCTAGATTTGTTTGGTCATAGCCTCAGCAATAATTTGGTGACGCTCGGAGGCTCTATTGTTAACAGCGGTACTTCCAACGTATCAATTTCTGGTGCCATTACACTTGAGGGCGACGCTACCATTAGTAGCCTCGGTGGAGGCGAGCTAACACTCGCAAGTACCGTTGATGGCCCTTATAGCCTGACGATTTCGACGAATTCCGCATCCACTGATGCTCACCTAACCCTCAGTGGAAGCTTGGGTCAAACCACGGCATTGTCGGGTCTATATGCTGATACGGGCTCTGCTCCAACGCTCATCAACTCGGCTATTTCAACTACGGGTAAAATTGAGTTTCTGTCTGGCGCCCTTGCAGTAAGCGCAAACATTGAAACCACAGGGGGAGACCTAACACTGACAGGTGATAGCGGGTCTGCCACGGCAACAGGGCTGGATGGAGTCAATATCGGCAATGTGGAAATTAAAACGCTTGGGAGCGGTGATATTTCGATCCTAGGTCGAAGCGGTAACGGTAATATTGATGGTTTAATTGGCGTTGAGGTATCGGGCGGCGGTGCTGTTATCAGTTCCGCAGGAGCGCTAACGATTACTGGCCGATCTGAGTCACTTAGCAGTTCCGTCACACGAGGAGTCTGGATAAAAGGCCAGCTAAGTTCTGTGGGTGATATGATCATCAATGGAACGGCTAACTCGAATAATAACTATGACGTCTCTCTCCAAGACGCTTCTTTGACAACACAGGCAGGCTCGATTAGTTTGCATGCCAATAACGCTGCGGGCCGCATAAACACCGCCGGCACAGTAACTATTTCGGCTGGAGCCTCCGAGGATATTAAACTCTACGCTAACGTTCATAGAACCAGCGCGGCCGGTGCATCAATCAATACAAGTGGTATCGTCTCAATCCAAGCAAAAACGGGTTCATCTTCGTTTGCTGAGGTATTTGATACGGGTGTTTATAACTACGCCTCCACTGTTACCAATCTAGCTTTGGGAGGCGCCTCTAACGGCAGTCCGCTTTCCGTTACAGAAACTATAAGTATCGCTGGCCCAATCAGTTTTACCGGGAGTGACATTTCTGTAGACGCTGGTGTTGTAACCACTAACTCAAACGTTATATTCAATGCTAGCGGTACCGTAACTCAGGGGGTTAATGGTTATCTCGAGTCTTCAGGATTGGCATTAAAAGGCACGGGCGATTTTGCGCTTGAGTCTGCTCAGAACAGTATAATCACACTTGCGGCAGGCAATGACGATTTATCAGCGATTGGCTCTTTGTCTTTTACAAATAACGGTGCGCTTACGATCGGATCTGTAAACCCAACCGGTATCACCGCCAGCGGCAATGTGAGTATCAGTGCGACGGATCTAAGTGTGACCGAAGCGATTGATGTGGGCACCAATACGCTGACCTTGACACTTAGCGGTGCGGGCA
>JABXHP010000173.1 GCA_013373575.1 Oceanospirillaceae bacterium
ACCTGCAAGGCTCCAGCCGATAGCGATGCCAAAGATAACCAAACCAAAGAATTTCAGCACTGTGCAGTTGAAGCGCCAACTCGCTGAGCGGTTCGGCGTTAGTACAATCTGTAGTCGTTCATTGTTGTTATTTGCAACTACCATAGATCTACCTGTATGGAAGTAAGACTTGCTCTTTTAAACTCTTACTTCAGGATAGCCGCAAAGGATCATGTTGATCAAATTTTGATCATAATCCTGAGTAAGCTTTGGCTAGGCTGCTTGACTAAGGCTCGGCCCCAAACAAAAGCGACCATCAGCGCGCAGCTTTTCCTAGTATCGCCAGCTAAAGACAACTCCGCCCGCCTACTTCGTGTACTACCAATATCAAGCCGTAAGGCTAGCCCAGATAGAACACCTACCAGCTGACGCTGACGCTTTTCTGCTAAGAGCTGTCGATGGATTGATCTCGGACATCTAACTAGGTATCTGAAGTCGATTCAAAACGGGCTGTTAAGGTAGCAGCCATCTTTTTGCCAAAACCGAGATGAGTCTCCTGACTCCAATGAATAGGGTCACGCTCAGAAGAGGAGCCAAACTGATTACCATCGATCATGTGCACACCGGCTGCGTTGCAAGCTTGCTGTAATACCTTTGCTAAAGCATTGGATTTATCAGTCGCGCCTATCCACTCCTCGGCTTTTTCCCAGCTCGCATCACTGGCGCGCGCCCCAATCACTAATGGACAGATTACACTGACATCAGGCATTTGATCAGCAAACCAGCCACCTCGCCCGGCTGGCGTAGACCTTGTTAACTCTGCAAGGCCAACAATAGCCTTAGCAATATCAGACGCACTGCGGTTAAACCGCGCTTTTAAATCGTTGGTTCCTAGCATGATGAGTACATGATCTAGCGGTTGATGTGATAACAGAATGGCTTCCAGCGTTGATCTACCGTTAAATGATGCTCCCAACTCAGGATCTGGAAGATTTGTCGTACGTGCAGGTAGGCACTCTTCAATCAAGGTAACTGAGCGACGTTGAGATAAGTGTCTAGCCATTTCAACTGGCCAGCGATTAGCAAAGCGCTGCCCCTCACCATCGTCTAGATACCCCCAACTATTGGAGTCTCCATAAACTAATATGCGTAAGTCTTGCGTCATGAATGCCCCTAAATAAGCTAATTATTATTGCTCTATGACCTATAGAAGGAGAAGTGATTTTGAATCGTTCACTGCTCGTCTGAAGTGTGCCTTGGATCGTTACCAAGCAAAACCGCTTTGATCAAGATAGAGATCATCTGACGGGCTTTGGCGTCGCAAGAGGTTCGCCATACCCGCTCAATCTATCAAATCGCGTTAGACACCCCGCGAGTGAGGCTGCTGCTGCGTAAGCCTGAGCATATACGAATGTTAGTGGGCGCTGAAGTAATCGGCAAATGGACTCGATCGGAGTTTGCACCTCCAGCCTTATCAAAACAGCGCTGAATGCCCATCAAGCGGGTTAAACCCTTTTACCCTCGGGGACGTAATCTAAGCAGCCGACTATACCGCTAAGCCGATCAAAGCGAGCCCAGCGGTTTCACGGTGCAAGGAGCTACAACAAGGTAGACGAGGAATTCCATGCGACGACTGCTAGCCCTCATCTTTATCGCCAGCGCAGCTGGGGCGCAAACAGAGATAGACACAGCTCGAGTCAAACTGCCCAACTTCGCGATCGACAAGACCGAAGTGACTGTCCGCGCGTTTAGCGAGTACGCTAAGCAAAACGGCATCCAGACACTTGCCGAACGAGAAGGTGGTGGCTTCGAATGGGGATTCGGCTGGCAACGTCGCGAGGGTTGGAGCTACAGACGCCCTCAGGGCGAACTCGCGGCGCCAAATGAGCCGGCTGTGCATCTAAGCTGGGATGAGGCCAACGCCTACTGTAAGTCAACCGGTGGTCGCCTCCCGACAAAAGCCGAATGGGCCTCGGCGGCTTATACCGAGCAACGCAAAGAACCAACCAGCGGCTATGAAAGCGGCCTCACCTACCCCTATCCGGTAGGTATTGATTCCGAGGGAATGAATAACAACCGTTCACACCATCTGCCCGTCGCTACCACCAAAGAGGGAGTCAACGGACTCTATGATATGGGCGCGAACGCCTGGGAGTGGCTCGCCGACCGCCGAGGGGACGAGGCGCTAACGGCCGGCGGAAGTTGGTGGTACGGCCCAGAGAAGACCCGAATCGAGGGAATGCAGTGGAAACCAGCCTCCTTCTACGCCGTATATATCGGCTTTCGCTGCGTCTATTAAGACCAAAGCACCTTCGCTCAGGATGCAAGGCGTCAGCTCCACGCACCGCTAGATTCAGTGGATTATCTGCGAACTAAGGGCTAACAGACCAAAGACCAGAAGTGGGAGCATACCCGGACCATCTGCATTAGCTGATCCTACTTAGATGCACACTTACCCGGGCCCCGAGCCGAGCGACCAGCCGAGCGCCCGGCTTCAACAACGTGTAGAATCCGCTCGAACTAGCTTAACTCCGGGCTAGGAAGCCCCAAATATTCAATTCCTGCAGCGAGTGAATCATGCCAGCAATCGTAGAAATGCCCGTTATTACTACCCTTTACACTGGACTAAACACATTATTAATCATTGCGTTAGCGATGTATGTTGTAGTTCTGCGCTATCGTCACAGGGTCGGTATCGGTGATGGCGGAGTGCCCGAATTACTGCGCGCGATTCGAGCTCACGGCAACGCCCTAGAGTATGTACCGCTGACGCTGATCATGATGTTGGTGCTAGAACTTAACGCCGTTGCTGATACTCACCTACATGCCATTGGCGCAGTTTTGTTGATTGGGCGTCTGCTGCATGCCTGGGGATTGGTCCGTACAAGCGGCACATCACCGGGACGCTTCCTTGGGACGCTCAGTACCTGGGGAATATTTATCTACGCCGCCGTTTTGTGCGTGATTACCGCTATTTGAGCTCTAAATTATAAACACCAGACCTAGGCTGGTATTTTTAGTCTGGTACGACCGAGTGGACTGCTCGTATCGTCCCGACACTCGGCCCTTTGGGCCCGCCCTGAGGGCGTCCAAAATTGCTCCCGGCAATTTTGTCGAACGACCTTCGGAATTTCTCATCTGACTGTCTGGCCAAACAAAAACGCCCTGCATAAATGCAAGGCGTTTAAGTTTGGTACGACCGAGTGGACTCGAACCACCG
>JABXHP010000164.1 GCA_013373575.1 Oceanospirillaceae bacterium
ATTGCTACAGAACTAGCCACTGATATGAAAGGGCGGACAGCTTTGCTGATACTGAGCCGCTGGGAGAGGTTCGATACGCCTGTACTGGAGGCGATTGATCGCTTTTATCAGCGTGGTGAGGCAGAAAAAGGGTTTCAGGTTGTACCTGGCGTAGATGATTGGGAAGGCTCGAATAGTCCTTACTGTGTATATGCAGTGGGGATTGGTAATTCGATGTCTCGGACTTTGTTGGAAGGGCTAGATCGCTGTGGCGATACGCAGAGCTCCGATAGTGTCATGCAACCACGTGATATGGCTCATTTTGTTGAAAAACTACTGTTCATAGGCCCAGCCGATAGTGATCAGGACGGTATATATGACTTCAAAGATGAGTGCCCCGATACGCCGATTGGAACACTCATTGGTTTTGATGGTTGCGCTAGGTTTTCCACGGAAGAGGGAGGGTATAGCTCATGACTACCCCACGGATTTTTTCTGCTCTGTGTATGTTATTTCTTTTGGTCACAGGCAAAGGTATCGCAGAAGAGAACAGACTAGGGGTTCTCTATCCAGAGCAGGTTCAACGCCAAGCTGCCATGCTTGAGGCGAAAAATAGCTTGGGGAATGACTCTCCCCTTTCCGAGCCGGCAGACCCGCTATCGTTAGACGTAGGGGTATTGCCACTATCTGGACTTTTAGAAGAGTCTGCTATCGAGGAGAAAACTGTAGAAGCATTGCAGCCGATTAGCCTCGAAGAGCAGATTCAGGATCAGAGGCTTGATTCTGCGCTTGAACAATTCGGCTACGACATTTTTACGAGTCTGCCGACGACCTTCGCTCCGGTAGATGGAATCCCAGTTCCGCCCGATTATGTTATCGGACCCGGTGACTCATTTACCGTTCAAATTTTTAGCGGAGTTGATCTTCAGTACAACTTAGTTGTAACGCGTGAGGGCAGATTACTTTTACCAGAAATTGGAGATATTCAGGTTGCAGGACTCACGTTTGATGAGTCAAAGGTTTTGATTAAAGAGGCGATCACGCGTACTCGATTGGGCGTTAAAGTTGTGGTGACGCTGGCGGAACTGCACACAATCCAAGTGATGCTCGTTGGAGAGGTTTTGCAGCCCGGGTCGTACACGATCAGCGGCCTATCATCTCTTGTGAATACCCTCATAACCACCGGTGGTGTTAAACGTACGGGTTCTCTAAGGAACATACAGGTAAAGCGCTCAGGCAAACTAGTTACCTCATTAGATCTTTATGATTTATTGCTTCGCGGTGACGTGGGAGCGGATGTATATCTCAGACAAGGAGATGTGATTTTCATTCCGCCGATTGGCAGCGTGGTGAGTATCGCAGGCGAGGTAGTCCGGCCGGCTATTTATGAGCTCAAAAGCGAGGAGACAGTCTCTGATGTGATTCAAATGGCAGGAGGGCTGTTACCGACCGCTGATCCCGCGAAGACACAGATTGAAAGGATTGAGCGCAGCGGCAGTTACTCACTTATTCAAGCCTCTCTATTTGACTCTACTGCTGTTTCAGCGATTCAAAACGGGGACTTGATTAGGATTTTTCCGGTGATAGACAAAGTTGACCGTGTTGTTTTGCTCGCAGGCAACATTCTTACGCCTGGAGGCTATGAGTGGTATCCGAACATGCGGGTATCTGATCTCCTTAAGTCTAAAGCTACACTGCTTCAGTCAACCGAGTTTCAAGTCGCTGCTATTGAAAGGGAAAACTTAGACCAGAAACGTACAGAGGTGGTTTATTTCAATCTGGAGCGTGTTTTTACAGATCAAGGTGGAGCAGGTGACCCTGTACTTCAACCCCGTGATCGGGTGTTGGTCTTCAAAACTGATGGCGACCGAGCCGCGACACTTGCTTCGATTGCGAATAAGCTGAAGGCTCAGACAAGTGCCACCGAACTACCCCTAACTGCAATGCTACTTGGTGCTGCGAAACACAAAGGAGAGTTTCCCCTAGCCAAGCAGATGCGTGTGCTTGATCTTGTACAAGTTGGCGGCGGAATTAAAACTGGGGTTGATAGAGGGTACACTTTGTTGGTTCGTAAGGATCCAGAAAGTGAATCTATTGAGTTTATTTCCCTCGAACTGTCGAAAGCACTACAGCAACCTCGCGGTGACCACAATCCTCGGCTTATGGCCGGCGACAAACTCTATCTTTTTGACTCAGACAGTGATCGTGCAGAGCTTATAAAGGCAGATATTCAGCAGCTTGAGTCTCAAGCTCGTTACGGAAGTCTGCCCCTTGTTGTTGAGGCATCCGGAAGTTTGGTAAACCCTGGCCGCTACCCGTTGGTTCCTGGTATGCGAATATCTGACCTTGTTGTCGCTGCTGGGGGCATGAAATCCGACGCGTATGGAGTCGCGGCCACACTATCGCGTAAAGTTCAGCTAGATGACCAGTACTCACGTACAGACGAGATACCCGTCTCTTTGAGTTCAAGTGATCCTATGCTGACCGGCCGAAATATGATTCTTGAACCTGGCGATCACTTACAAATGAGACAGAAGCCGGAGTGGATCGATGCACCTCATCGTGTAACGATTCTCGGTGAGGTTAAACACCCTGGCACCTATGAGGTTGATAAACGCTCTACGCTCTGTAGCTTGGTGAACCGAGCCGGTGGATTTACGGAGGATGCGTATCTTTTCGGAGCGATTTTTACGAGAGAAAGCGTGCGTAAACGCGAGCAGGTTGCAATCGACAGAATTCATCGTCAGATGGATGACTTGCTAGCAGATCTCCATATGTCTCCAGGGTTTGATAAGAGCACTAAACTGCCGGAGAACCAGTCTTCATGGGACGTATTCCAGGTGATTAATCGACTGACTCCTGAGTCAGCAATCGGTCGAATGGTAATTGACCTTGAGAAAGCGGCAGCTCGGTGTGATGAGGAGTGGGATTTGGCGCTGGAAGATGGAGATAAGCTGATCGTGCCTCGTTACCATGAGGAGGTTAGTGTCGTTGGCCAAGTCTACTTCCCACAGTCACATCAATTCCGCCGAGACAGAGCTGCTCTTGACTACATAAATCTGAGCGGCGGGCCGAAAGAGTTGGCCCAGCGAGAGCATGCCTATGTCGTACAGGCGAATGGCGAGGTTATGTCGCTTCGCTCGCGTGCTAGTACCTGGGGGTGGTTGCTTTCACCTAACAATGTCGAGGTTACCCCGGGCTCGACAATATATGTACCACTTAGTGTCGATCGCATAAACGGGCGAGAGTTTACAGAAAGCTGGATTGACCTGATCTACAAGCTCAGCATCTCCGCCGCGAGCGTCGACTTCCTTTTTGGAGGTAACTAACGGTGCAGTTGAGTGCGGATAAAGCGCCTTTGAACGTAGATCAAGAGGTTGACCTTCTTGAATATCTTCATGCAATACTGCGAGCTAAGTACCGCATTCTGATTCTTAGCGTGCTGGTGGCAGGTGCGGTATTCGGATATTCAAAAACAGTAGATAGTAAATACCGCTCTACCGCTGTCATGGCTGTTAATATCAGCCAAGGTGTAGCGGGCACTAGACCGGGTCAATATCGTGGGAGCGATGTCGTAGGCATTCTCGAATACAGTTTGATGGTCGATGAGCCTTATGAAAACGAACAATCACGTCTACTTGCGCGGCTAACCTCCAACGGTTTTATAGAGCTTTTCATAGAAGAGAACGACCTTTTCAAATATATATTTCGAGAACAGTGGAATGAAGCCAATCAGAGTTGGATTGAGGGATTTGTCCCCTCAATGCAGATTGCCGTGATGGTGTTCAGAGGAGAAATCCTCTCTGCTGAAGTCGATGGGCAGAGTGGTCTCCTGCCGATCTCTATGACTACCGTTGACCCGCAACTATCAGCGCGCTTAGCTAATGCTTATTTTGAGAGATTTAATCGATATACGCGGGATAGAAGGCTGGCAGAATTGGCGCAGCAACGGGATATTTTAAACCAACGACTAGATGCTACGAGCAATATAGAGATGCAGCGTTCTATCTACCGCATGCTGGAGACACAGTTGGCGGAGGAGATCATATTAAATGCTAAGTCAGACTATCCGCTCGAACCCATCCAAACAGCCCAGCCTGCGCTGTTCAAATCTGCGCCTAATCGGAAGATGTGGACTATCGTTGCGTTTATGGCGACAGCGATGTTGAGTGTCCTATTCGTTATTGGCCGCATAGTGTTCAAAAAGCTAACCGCAGCCTTAGGTGACTACGGTCAGCCGAAATTAGAACCCGCTCTAACAGGTAACTCTGAAGTGGCTGAGGATAGTCCCCAAGATCAATTGGTTGATCAAGAACAAATGAGTGCGAAAAAAGAGAGCACAAAGAGAGAGGTAGCTCTTCATATCGATGAACTTGATGAGTGGCTCGACTGAATATCGCTTCTTCCGTAAGGCTATTTGACTCAGATCTGCCCTGAAGATCTCAACGCTGATGGCATGGTTTCTGCAAAACGATCAGATAGGATAATCAAAAGAATTTGATCAAATGCTAATTAGCGCGCGCGCACTTATACAGTTTGGGCTGTTTCTTGTTATATATACTGGCTTCGGCGGCACCATGTATATCCTCAACAACCGGTTGCAGGAGCTGGGTTCTTTGATCCTATTGGTCCTATTCGCCTATTCAGCCCTTTTGAGCGCACTTAATGTCCGTGCCGCAGATCTCCGCTGGAGTTGGTGGGTGTTAAGTACGATTCTCTTTATTGCCTATGCGATGATGGTGCCTGCGTTTGTTTTTTCGGCAAACACGGGTGCGCCTGCTCTACCGAGTGTTATGTCCACGCGAGATTTTTTCTCTGCTTTATTGGCACCAGTGCTCTATCTAACTTATCGCGCTGGCATGAAACCTGACGAACTCGAAAATACCATTGCGGTCGCCCTTGGTGCGATTGCAATCAGCTATATCATTCACTGGGCGCGAATGGATTTAGCAGCGGCTTATCGCTCTACCGACCCTTTTATCCAACTTATGATTACCTATGATGAGTGGCGTGGTTATCGTTTGAAGGCGCCGGGTCTAGCTCTAATATTTGGTGCTTTTGCTGGGCCAATATTGGCATACAGGGCAAAAACTGCGGCTTTGCGGGTTTATTGGGTATTGGTAATTGGTGCTTCTATTTGGGGACTGGTCTTGATTCAATCCCGGGCCTTTACAGCAGCTGCGGTTGCGGGCTTCGCACTCTACCATCTGTGGTTCGCTAGGCGCAGTAGACTTCCCTTATTTTACTTAGGTGGACCTGTGCTAGGTGTTTTGATGGGATTGTTTGCCTATCAATTTTTCAGCACATTACATGAACATGATGTTGCTCGATATGCGACTGTTAAGGAAGCAACAGAGTTCCTTGCAGAGCATCCGCTCTTAGGTTTCGGGAAAGATAACGAAACCTTGCGCGAAAAAGAGATTATGCATCCACGTTTCTACTCATCTGATGTTGGAATTGTTGGGGCAGCGTTTCGAGTCGGTATACCCGCGACAATTTTTCTGGTGTTTATGGTCCTTTACGCTCTGAAGAGGGCGATAGTGGTTAACTGGTTAATTGTCAGAGAACGAGGTTACTCGAGTGCTGTTCTATTCTTCTTCATACTCCAAGCAACCGGCGATGTCATAAATATCGTTTTATCTGCCGTTCAGTACCTCAAAATTGTTGGGATCTTAATGCTCGCCATGACTATTGGCCTTACTGCCGTCTACAGGCATTTCTATGGCTCTCCTAGA
>JABXHP010000396.1 GCA_013373575.1 Oceanospirillaceae bacterium
ACAGCAGCAGTCGATTGCCGATCTAATTGGTCAAAACCACCGACTGCTGAACCGAATTGGAGTGGTTCCGGCCCAGGTTGCTGCGCTCATCGAACGCGTGGAAGAGCGCGGTGGTGCGGCGAAGGTTTCAGGTGCCGGTACTGTAGTCGGCAATGCCGCAGGTCTGGTTATCGCCTATTTACCGCAACATACCCCGGCCGCGCTCAACCTCCCGCGGCACTATCGTTGGGGTGAGTTGAGAATCAGTAATCGAGGCGCCTGTCGCGATGAGTAGCATCCAATGATCCGTGTGAAGGTTCCGGGTAGCCTAATGCTGATGGGCGAGCACGCTGTGCTGCAAGGCGAGCTTGCGCTAGCACTGGCGGTTGCACGTTATATCGACGTGAAGCTGGTGGCGCGCGCTGACTCTGAGGTTGTGATTAGCTCATCGTTGGCACAGTACAGAGCCGCTCTGCACAACTTAACACCTGAACCCAAATTGAGTTTCGTCTTGAGGGCCATCGAGGAGCGGGTTGAACACCTGCCTAGCGGTTTTGAGCTCAGCATCAACAGTGAGTTCTCCCACGAAGTGGGTTTGGGCTCATCTGCGGCTGTTACCGCAGGTGTGGTTGCGGCGCTGAGCCGCTTCTGCGGTGAACAGCTCGCTGCAGATGCTCTGTTTGAGCGTGCCCTGCGGGTTGTACACAGAGTCCAAGGTGGGCGTGGCTCGGGTACAGATTTAGTCGCAAGTATTTATGGTGGCTTAGTTGCTTATAGAGTTGAGCCGCGTGAGATTCGTAGGCTCAGCGGCTTACCGCCCATCGACCTCTACTACGTCGGCTACAAGATGAAGACGCCGGAGGTGATCGCCCGGGTTGAGACTCTGGCTGCAAAAGCGCCTGGGCTCTACAGCGGTATCTACCGTCTTATGGGAGAGACCGCCGAAGCCGCTGAGGCTGCGATTCATCAGCAAGAGTGGGCCTTGCTTGGACAGTTAATGGATAGCTATGCCGGGCTTATGGATGCACTTGGCGTCTGCGACAAAGCGCTCGCCGATCTTCAGTATCAACTGCGAGATCAGGCTGATGTACTGGGCGTAAAGATTTCCGGGTCGGGTCTTGGCGACTCAGTTATCTGTCTCGGTCAAGCGGCGCCGCAAGAGATAAACTATACCCATATCCCTGTGGAGATATCACAGCAGGGTCTAACTATCGTGGATGAGCGTGATGGATAAGTTTGAACTGGTAAATAGAGTGCTTCCGCAGCCTCAGGCAGCCGAGGCTACGGATGAGCACTTTGCCCCGAGTAACATTGCGCTGTGCAAATACTGGGGGAAGCGCGACAGCGAGCTCAATTTGCCAATAAATCCCTCGCTCTCTGTCTCTTTAGCCCACTTGGGTACACGCACACGTGTTGAACCTATTGAGGGGCCCGCGGATGATGTCTGGCTCAATGGCCTGCAACTGCGAGCCGATACCCTCTTCGCTAAGCGTTTGAGTGGCTTCATTGATCTCTTTCGTCAAACCTCGCACCAGGCCTTTCGTATTGAGACGCGCAATAACATACCCACCGCTGCAGGTTTAGCCTCATCGGCCTCCGGCTTTGCGGCTCTCACTTTGGCGCTGAACGACTCGCTAAAACTGGGTCTGGAATCGTCGGCGCTCTCGATGCTTGCACGTCTTGGGAGTGGTAGCGCCTGTCGCTCGATCTACGAGGGCTTTGTAGAGTGGCATATGGGGCATCGCGACGATGGTGCAGACTCTCATGCACACCCTATAGATAGGCGCTGGGAGGGCCTCGCTATTGGTCTAATCAAAGTGGACGAGGGAGTTAAATCCGTCGACTCACGCTCCGGTATGGCACGTACGGTTGAGAGTTGCCACCTTTACCAGAGCTGGCCTCTGCAAGCCAATACAGATCTGATGAAACTGCACCAAGCGATCGAGTCGCAAGATTTTACTCTGCTCGGCAGCACCGCTGAGCAGAATGCGCTCTCTATGCA
This sequence comes from Oceanospirillaceae bacterium, assembly GCA_013373575.1. GTDB lineage: Bacteria > Pseudomonadota > Gammaproteobacteria > Pseudomonadales > Balneatricaceae > Marinobacterium_E. The sequence goes on from JABXHP010000396.1 coordinate 1,982, forward strand.
TGCAACAATGATCGCCAGTTGGCCGCCACTGGTCTATTGGCAGCCCGACTCTCTCGCAGCGATGCAGAAGATCTGGGCGCTGCGTCAACAGGGACTGGAGATCTATTTCACGATGGACGCGGGTCCCAACCTCAAGCTCTTGTTTCAGCAGCAAGATTCGACTGAGGTGTTGGCGCATTTTCCTGACCTTGAGATAGTCATGCCTTTCGGTAGCTAGTCCGGCATGATCGGTTTTGTGCTGACTCGTCAGCAACGCGACACCGAGCGGGGTGTTGAGCTCTGCTACTGGCTCTCGACTGCGGATGGACCGCTTGAGATCAGAGTGCCGGAGACCGAAGCGGTCTGCTTTGTTCGCGCTGAAGACCGCTCAGCCATAGAGAGCAGCCTCGATGATCTATCAGGTTGGCAACTCAAGCCCTTAAAACTAAGGAACTTCGCCGGTGAGCCGGTTGCCGGTCTCTACTGTCGGTCTCTAGCGCTCTATCGCGCGGCGATTGAGCGCCTTGCTGCTAACCGCATTGCACTGATGGAGGAGGATATTCGCCCTGCTGACCGCTACCTCATGGAGCGCTTCATTCGAACTGGGGCAGCGGTGCTACAGAGTGCGCAAGGCGTAGAGCTTAGACCAGCTAATTACACCCCCGCGTTGAAAAGTCTCTCCCTCGATATTGAGACGACACTCACGACCAATAAGATTCTCAGTATTGCCCTACAGATGGGCGAACAGGAGTTGGTATTGTTGAATGGACAGCGCGTCGAGGCTGATTGGATCGAGTGCTTTACTGACGAGCGTTCGATCTTACTGCGCTTTGTAGAGGTGCTGCGCAGCTGGGACCCGGATATCTTAATAGGTTGGGCCGTGATCGGTTTTGACCTGCGGGTACTGCTGCGCCGGGCCAAGGAGCTTGGCTTGCGTCTCACTATCGGCCGTGACCAGGAGGGGCTCTTCGTAGAACAGGGGCAGACGGGCCGCTGGTTTGCGCGCATCGGTGGGCGAGTGGTGTTGGATGGTATCGAGGCGCTCAAAGCGGCTAGCTGGCAGTTTGAACGCTACGGATTGGAGTATGTGGCACAAGAGCTTCTTGGGCGGGGTAAGAAGATCGATCATCCCGAAGATAGAGGCGAAGAGATTCAGCGCCTCTACCGTGAGGAGCCCCTGGCACTGGCGCAGTACAATCTGGAGGATTGCCGGCTTGTCTCCGATATTTTTGCCGCTGCAGGGCTATTGGACTATCTAGTAGAGCGCAACCGTTTAACTGGGCTTGCACTTGATAAGGTAGGCGGTTCCCAACAGGCGTTTGATAACCTCTATCTGCCCAAGTTGCATCGTGCCGGCTATGTTGCGCCAGAGTATGCCTCGGGGCGTGACGATCTTGAGGTTCCCGGCGGTTTTGTGATGGAGTCGGTTCCGGGCCTCTTCTCCAACGTTCTCGTGTTTGACTTCAAGTCGCTCTATCCCAGTATTATTCGTACGTTCAGCATCGACCCCCTGGGCCTAGCGCTGGCGCATGAGGTGGAGCCCGAACAGCGGGTGGAGGGCTTCTTCGGAGCTGAGTTCAATCCACAGGTGGCAATATTACCGGGAATTATCACTGATCTCTGGCGAGCGCGTGATAGGGCTAAAGCGGAGGGCAATAGCGCTTTCTCACAGGCGATTAAGATTCAGATGAACGCCTGCTACGGCGTGCTGGGCTCACGCGTCTGCCGTTTTTTTGATCAACGCCTCTCGGGTGCTATCACGCTGCGTGGGCACGAGTTACTGCAGCGCACGGCTGAATACATAGAGCAGCAGCGCGGGCACCGGGTAATCTATGGTGACACGGACTCGGTGTTTGTCTGGCTTGGAGACAACTGGAAGAGTAGCGATACTCCCGCCTACGGGCGTGCGCTTGCGGCCGAGGTAAACGCCTGGCTAAGCCGAACTTTGAAGTCTGAGTATGGGGTTGATAGTGCGTTGGAGCTGCAGTTTGAGAGCGAGTTTAGCCGCTTTCTGATGCCCACCATGCGGCACTCTGATAAGGGCAGTAAGAAGCGTTACGCCGGTTTGAAACGAGTAGGGGAGTCAAGTGAGCTGGTCTTTAAGGGGCTCGAATCTGTGCGCACTGATTGGACGGCCGCTGCTCGCGAGTTTCAGCAGAATCTCTATCAGCGGGTATTTACTAACCAGCCTTGGGAGGGCTATCTACGAGATTTTGTCGCCTCAGTCTATGCGGGAGAGCGTGATGATGCCTTGCTTTATCGCAAATCTTTGCGTCGCTCGTTAGAGGCTTACAACGCGTCCAACCCGCCGCACGTAAAAGCGGCGCGTAAACTGCAGAGCTATCTGCGCGAGCGAAGTCTGCCATCTCAAATGGGGCGTGGTGATCGAATTGAGTACTGGATTACCGTACAAGGACCCGAACCTAGAGTATGTGCGCGTTCTGCGATCGACTATCAGCACTATATCGATAAGCAACTGCGACCCGTCGCCGATAGTCTGCTACCCTTTTTGGGTGTCCATTTCGATCAGCTAATAGCGCCGCAGATTGATCTGTTCTCCTAAGGAAACAAGCATGAGTAACCGCTCCAAAATGGCCCGTCTCTCAGCACATCTGACTTGGATTACGGGGCTGGCGCTGCTGACACTGTTTTTCGACGCCTGGCTCGAGCAGAAGAACAACCCCAACGCCTACCTGTCCGCCGCTATGAGTGGTTCCGAGGTCGTTTTAGCGTCGGATGGTCGTGGCCACTATACAGCACCCGGGCGAATTAATGAGACGCCGGTGCGGTTTATTGTAGACACGGGAGCAACCTACGTTTCGTTGTCCTCATCGCTGGCGCAGGAGTTAGGTTTGGCTTCGCAGGGGAAAGGGTTCGCCGAAACTGCCAATGGACGGGTAAGCGTCGATTACACGCTATTGGATAGCGTACGCCTCGGTGGTATTGAGATGCAGAATGTAGAGGCGCTGATTACGCCAGGTATGGCGGGCGATGCCGTTCTACTGGGGATGAGCTTTTTGCAACAGCTGCAGTTGAGCCAACACCAGGGTATGCTGACACTCAGAGTCCCCTGACTCGGTCCGTTGAAGCCGCTGTAGCCAAAGAGTAGCGATTTCGCTCCAGGACTGTATGGCGGTACATCGCTGCATCGGAGAGAGTCAGGAGTACATCGTGATTCACAACAATGGAGTAAGCTCAGCAGAGGGCAGCCTTAGAGATCGCCTTTGATAACTACATCATCAGCACAGACCGACTGGATATCGCGATGGCCCATAAATGCCATGGTGAGTTCCGCCTCTTCGTGGAAGATCTCCAACATGCGTGTCACACCCGCTTTACCCATAGCGCCAAGGCCGTAAACCATAGGGCGACCGACCAAGACCCCTTTTGCACCGAGCGCGCGGGCACGAATCACATCCTGTCCCGAGCGAATTCCGCCGTCGAGCCAAACCTCAATTTGATCTCCAACCGCATCAATAATTTCAGGTAGCACGCTGATTGATGAGCGTGCGCCGTCCAGTTGGCGACCGCCGTGGTTTGAGACCACAATCGCATCCGCGCCCAGCTCGACACACTTGCGCGCGTCATCGGCCTCCATGATCCCTTTGATGATAAGTGGGCCATCCCACTCTTCCCGGAAAAACTTAAGGTCGTCCCAATTAAGGTTGGGATCGAAGGATCCTGCCGTCCACTTCATCAGGTCGTTCATGTCGTCAACGCCTGTTGCGCAACCTTGAATATTACCGAACTCACGGTTTTTGGTGCCCAGCATACCGAAGGCCCAGCGTGGGCGGCGCGAGATATCAAGGATATTGGGGAGCGTGAGCCGCGGTGGTGCGGTCATACCGTTGCGGTGATCAGCATGGCGTTTTCCGATTATCTGCAGGTCGAGTGTCACAAGGAGTGCTGAGCAGTTAGCGGCTTTCGCACGCTCAATCAGCTTCTTAGTAAATTCTCTATCCTTCTGCACATACAGCTGAAACCAGAACGGCTTTGTAGTTGCAGCTGCCACCGCTTCTATCGAGCAGATACTCATCGTTGAGAGGGTGAAAGGAACGCCAAACTCTTCAGCAGCCTGTGCTGCTTTGATTTCACCATCAGGGTGTTGCATACCTAGCAGCCCTACCGGAGCCATCGCGACGGGCATCTTAACCTCTTGCCCAGCCATCTGTGTGGCGAGTGTGCGAGGTGCAAGGTCACGCGCTACACGCTGGCGAAAGAGGATCTTCTGAAAGTCAGATTTATTCATAGCCAGCGTCTGCTGCGTCCAAGAGCCCGATTCGCAGTAGCCCTGAAACATCTTAGGCACACGTTTGTGGTAGAGCTTCTGCAGATCTGTAAGTTCGCAAATCACGGACATCGTCGGGGATCCTCTTTAGGTGTTGATGCGTATCCAGAACCGCAGAGTAAATTTAACTCCAAGTTTTGGAGTTATAATCTATCAACTGGACTGACCAAATTTAAGCCGATGAACTCGAAGACGGATGCACTCTACAGTACGTTAATCCACCCGCTTGCTGCTGGAGAGGTTGCGCCGGGCCAGCGTCTTCCGTCCGAGCGAGAATTGGCAAAGGCACATGGTGTTTCGCGTGACACCATAAACCGAACGCTGACTCAGCTTGAAGCTGACGGTCTCTTGTTACGTTCGGCTGGGCGACGTGCGACCTACGCAAATCCTTTTTTGCCAATATTTGAAGGGCTGACGTTGGAGCTCAATCCCAGCCTGGATGATTTGAGAGCGATGCTGGCACTGCGAGCAGAGCTGGAAGCCCAAGCAGCTTTCTACTGCGCCCAGCGTGCCTCCGATGAGGAGCTTGAGGCAATTGCTAATGAATATGTGCAGATGCGAAAGCGAGGGCAGGGGGATACCACGCTATCGAAGGCCAAGGCTGACCTGCGTTTCCACACACTTATTGCGGAATCGAGCCACCACTTGGGGGTCTCAGCCTTGAGTCAAATTTTCTATGCCCGCTTCTTCAATGCGATCTACCTGGTATTAGACCACACGCTGAAGCGCCATGGGCGCTATCCTGAACGCATCGGTGTGCAGCACAACCTTATCTACAGTGCACTGATGGCTCGCAATGCAGAGGAGGCGGCTCACCAGGCTCGTGAGCACGTACTCTATACCCGCTCTATGATGAAGAGTGGCGAGCCACTCTCAGTTTAATATTCTCCGTTCGTGAACTTTATGAACTTTATGTGCAGAAGGTTTTGAAAAGCCTTTAAGCGCGAAAACTTGGTTATAAAAAGTTGAGTTCTTAGAGTAGTGGCAGCTACAGGACTGTAGCGACACTGTCACATTCGGAGATAAGAATAATGAAACTTTCTAAATTGAAACTGATGGTCGCCGGCGCGACTCTCTCCATCGCTGCATCTTCAAGCTTTGCTGCTGAGTGTATCGCTCCTGCTAACCCTGGCGGTGGTTGGGACTTCACTTGCCGTCAGATCGGTAAAATAATGTACGACATCGGCGCTGTAGCTGATCCAATCCAGGTGACAAATATGGCCGGTGCTGGTGGTGGTCTGGCATACGCTCACGTCGTGAACGAGCGCAATGATGACGAAGATGTGATCGTCGCTGCCTCTACCGCGACTGCAACCCGTTTGGCGCAGAATGCTTACTCTGGCATGACCTCAGACCAGGTTCGCTTTCTCGGTGCTATCGGTGCTGATCCCGGTGTGATCGTTGTTGCTAAAGACTCCCCATACCAGACTCTGAACGAGCTGTTAGATGATGTTATTGCTAACCCAAGCAAGCACGCGTTCGCGGGCGGTTCTGCTGCAGGCGGCTACGACCATTTGAAGGTGCTGATGGCGCTGAAACGTAAGGGTTTCACTGACATCCGTAAAGTTAAGTACATCGCTGTTGATGGTGACGCGGATGCGATCACTCAGACTGTCGGTGGCTTCACGTCAGCGATGACTGGCGACATCTCTGGTGTCGTAAGTTTCATCAAGAACGGTGACGTTCGCGTACTGGCTTCGTTCACCGATGAGCGCATCGAGATCCCAGGTTTGGATGTTGAGATTCCAACTGCAAAAGAGCAGGGTATCGACGTTGTAGCGGTTAACTGGCGCGGTCTCTACACGCCAAAAGGCGCTTCAGAAGCTTCTTACCAGAAGTGGTCTGACGCTCTCGCACAGGTTGCTGCCTCTAAGGAGTGGGCGGATGCAATGGAAGCCAATGGTCTGGTTAAGTTCACTAAAGTGGGGCCTGACTTCCAGAGCTACCTGAACGGCGTAATGCAGGAAGTTCAGGACATGTCTAAAGAGCTGGGTGTTCTCAAGTAATGACTGATCGCATAACAGGCTTTATTGTCGTTGTGCTGGCGCTCGCGTATTTCGCGGGCGCCACTACTTTGTCAGAGCCATTCTTTGCTGATCCTCTAGGTCCCAAAGCCTTTCCTATGGGTATCGCAGCTGTGGCGATCATCTGTGGTCTGGTTCTGATCATGAAACCCGATGAGGAGCCAGCGTGGCCGGGTCTAACGACTCTGCTTCATATCGGCTATGCAGTAGTCGCATTAGTGCTTTACGCCTATGGCCTGAAACCGCTTGGTTTCCTTGTATCAACGGCACTCGTAGGTACAGCAATCTCCTACCTAATCAGTCCTAAGATTCGCACATCAGTGCTGACTGGGATTGGTATGTCGGCGGGTCTGTTCCTGTTGTTTAAATTTGTATTTGGTTTGAGTCTTTTCGCGTTTCCGCGATGGCTCATGGGGTAAGGCTCATGGATCTATTTGCCAATCTGGCACTGGGCTTTGAAGTTGCCCTAACGCCATTTACGCTGGCCCTCGCTGTGGCCGGTTGTATTATTGGAACAATGGTTGGTTCGCTACCGGGTCTTGGCCCATCAAATGGTGTAGCGATACTTATACCGTTGACCTTCTCTTTCGGATTGGATGCAACTCAAGCACTGGTATTGATGACCAGTGTCTACTATGGCGCCATGTATGGCGGCCGCATCTCTTCAATTTTGCTCAACATACCAGGTGACGAGCCGGCCATGATGACCTGTCTTGACGGTTATCCAATGGCTAAAAAAGGCCGGGCTGGTGATGCGTTGGTGCTCTCAGGTGTTGCCTCATTCGTCGGTGCATTGTTAGCGACTATCGGGCTGATGTTACTCTCTCCGCTGCTCGCTAAAGTGGCGTATCTATTCGGTCCGGCGGAGTACTTTGCACTCTATATGCTGGCGTTCGCAACCCTGGGTGGCATTGGCTCAAATAACCAGGCGAAAGCGGCCCTAGCGGTCTGTATCGGTCTAGGTATTGCGACCATCGGTGTGGATTCTACGACGGGTATGACGCGCTTTACTGGCGACAACATGCATCTGTTTGATGGTATCGACTTCCTCGTTGCTATCGTGGGTCTGTTTGCTGTCTCGGAAGTGCT
>JABXHP010000124.1 GCA_013373575.1 Oceanospirillaceae bacterium
AATGCTGGTCTGGGTATCCCACTGGGTGATCGCTGTACACTGGAAGCGGGCCTCTACGTAACAGGCGGTTCTAAAGTGACCATCCTGGACGACCAGAACAACGAGGTGGCTACAGTGAAAGCGTCTGAACTAGCAGGCAAATCTGACCTACTCTTCCGTCGTAACTCACAGAACGGCCGTATCGAAGTGAAGACCAACAAATCAGCGATTGAGTTAAACGCCGAGCTTCACTCGCACAACTAAGCGCTCACTTCGCAATACTTAGAGCCGCGATCGCGCGGCTCTTCTGTTTTCTCCACGAAATAACTGCGGGACCCCTGAACATGGCACAGCAAAACATGGCACAGCTAAGCGAAACTCTGGAACTCACCTGCGATCTTATTAGCCGGCAATCGGTTACTCCCGAGGACGCAGGGTGTCAGCAGATGATGGCCGAGCGTCTAGCGGCGCTGGGTTTCAATGTTGAGTCGATGCCGTTTGAAGAGGTGACCAACTTCTGGGCGCGTCGTGGAACCGAGGGGCCTGTACTCTGCTTTGCCGGCCACACCGATGTAGTGCCTACCGGACCGGTTGAGAAGTGGCAGACACCACCGTTCGAGCCCACCATAAAAGATGGCATGCTCTTCGGCCGTGGCGCTGCGGACATGAAAGGCAGTATCGCCGCCTTTATGACCGCACTGGACCGTTTTGTTAAAGCCCACCCAGATCACAAAGGCTCTATCGCACTGCTGATTACCAGTGACGAGGAGGGTCCTTACGTTAACGGCACTACACGCGTTATCGATACGCTTGAAGCGCGCAACGAGAAGATCACCTGGGCAATTGTGGGCGAACCCTCCAGTACTGCACTGGTTGGCGATGTAATAAAGAACGGTCGCCGCGGATCACTGGGTGCAACCATGCGCGTTAAAGGCGTGCAGGGGCATGTGGCCTACCCTCACCTAGTGCGCAACCCGATTCATGAGTTGGCACCCGCCCTAGCGGAACTTGCCGCAACCGAGTGGGACAAGGGTAACGACTTTTTCCCACCGACAAGCTTCCAGGTATCCAATATCAATGCCGGTACAGGTGCCACAAACGTCGTACCCGGCGAAGTTGAAGTGCTGTTTAACTTTCGCTTCTCCACTGAAGTAACAGACACCGAGCTGCGCAACCGAGTTGAAGCGATCCTTGCTAAGCATAACGTCGAGTATGAGATTAAGTGGAACCTCTCTGGCCAGCCCTTCCTGACAGCCGCAGGGGATCTCGTTGATGCAGCCCGCAGTGCAATTGCAGAAGTAACTGGTCGGGAGACCGAACTCTCTACTTCAGGTGGCACCTCAGATGGGCGCTTTATTGCACCAACGGGTGCACAGGTAGTGGAACTAGGTCCTGTTAACGCCACGATTCACAAGATAGATGAGTGCGTAAAAGCTGAGGACCTAGACACCCTCTCAACCATCTACGAACAGATGCTGATTAAGCTACTCGCGAACTAAGATGCAGCCGATGCAACTGATCTGCCCTGTCTGCAGTGATCTGCTGGAGCTCAGTAACGAGGGCCGCACGCTTCGCTGCATTAGCGGACACAGCTTCGACCGCGCTAAACAGGGGTACTGGAATCTGCTGCTAGTGCAGTCCAAGCGCTCTAAAGACCCAGGCGATAACCCTGAGATGGTGCAAGCTCGCACCCGCTTCCTCGACTCAGGGTTTTATCAGCCGGTACTGCAGACTCTCTGTGAAACTCTTGACAGGCTTGTGCCAAACCCGGTGGCTGTTGCTGACTTAGGTTGCGGTGAGGGCTACTACACGTCAGGCCTTCAACAGCACCGCTTAGCTCAGGGTTATGCAGATGAGATTCTCGGCTTGGACATCTCTAAGCACGCGGTTAGAGCGGCCGCACGACGTAGCAAAGAGATAACCTGGGCCGTCGGCTCCTCGGCGCGCATTCCAGTGGCAGACACAAGCTTAGACCTGGTACTAATTATCTTTAGTAAGATACTGAGCGAGCCGCTTGAACGCGTATTGAAACCCGGTGCAACTCTGCTGGTAGCCTACCCGGGACCCGCACATCTGATGAGTCTGCGCGAGCTGATCTACGACGAGGTGCGCGAAAGCGAATCTGACCCCATCAGCCAGCTTTCGGATGCGTTCACTCTCGAAAAAACTTTAGGCTCGCCTTTCGAAATCGAACTTAAAGGCAATCAGCAGATCTCTGACCTGCTAGCGATGACGCCGCATGGCCAACGTATGCGCGAGTCGAAACGTGAGCAGCTGCTCAGTTTAGAGTCGCTAGTAACCGAAGTTGATATCCGTTTTGCCCAGATTCGCTATCAGCCACGTCCCAGCGACACAGACGGGGCTCGTGATTGCGACATTGAGCGCCAGTTGGAGAACGAATGAGCCAGCAACAAAAGAGCAACTGGCAGAGACATCTGCATTGGCTAATTGGAGCTCTCGCTGCGCTAATGCTCGCTCTCGCGCTAATCGCAATCGCCGGAACCCTGCTGCAAGATGGCCTAGCTGCTGAGATCATCGCCCTAGCGGGAATAGCAATCGCGATCCCTGCTTTAACTATCGGCATAATCGCGTTTGTAATGCTAATCTATGCCCGTATCCGTACGGTTCTGAGCAAGGACTCTGAATGAGCAACGAACGCCACCCCGACATCGAAGTCTATGTGAAAAACTCCTCCGCGCGTGCACTTATCAACTGGTTAAGCGAGATCAGTGATTCCGTTAGCGAGGTGAGAAGTCGCGGCGCCAGCCATGAGTTAAGTTGTAGCCTCAACGGCGTCACTATACCGGTTCTTATTGAGGAGCGTGTTGTAGGCAAGCCTTGGCTCAGTATCTGGTTCAACTCTTCGCAGACACCTTGGCAAATTGACCTAGAGTGCGCTAAAGCTATAACTGAGGCCCTTGATGTACAGACTCGCTGTATTGTTGATGGCTGGAATGAGGGCGATGAGCCTGATGAGTGGTGGCGCGTAACAGCCGAGGGCGCGGAGAAGATCATTTGGAAGACCGAATAACAGAGTTCAAACCGCTGCACGCCCTGCTACTGGACGGCAAAGGCGGCGCACGAGAACTGACCCTTGACGAGATCTACAACTGGAGCGCCGACCAAGGGCTCCTCTGGATTCACCTCGATTACACCGATTCAACCACAGCTGATTGGCTGACACAGCAGCAGGATATTCCCGCGGTTGTAATAGATGCGTTATTGGCCGAGAACACGCGTCCACGCGCACTTCAGATTGACGCTTCGCTACTCCTGGCACTGCGTGGTGTAAACCTAAACCGCGACGCCGATCCACATGATATGGTATCGGTCCGCATCTATCTGCAAAGCAATAGAATGATCAGTACCCGTCGCCGCAGGCTACAGTCGGTTACGGAGCTGGTAGAAGCGCTGCACAGCGGTCAGGGCCCAACCTCCCTTGCCGACCTTATCGTCGCGATTGTTGATGGTCTTACCGTCCGAATAGGCGATCAGGTGATGGAGCTTGACGCACGCTTGGAACAGCTTGAAGAGTTAATGAGTGATAACCAGCGACTTACTCAGTCACGCCAGGCGCTGATGGAGCTGCGCAATATTAATAGTCGTTTACGGCGCTACCTCAGCCCGCAACGTGAAGCCCTGCAGCAGCTGCTGGCAGAGCGGTTAACGATTTTAGATCAGACACAGAAAAACCAGATTCGCGAGACGCAGGATGCACTGCTGCGCCATATTGAAGATCTAGATCTTATGCGCGAAAAGACCATCGCCGCGCATGACGCTCTACTCGCTAGCCTCTCGGATCAGCTCAACAGCCGTATGTATCTGCTGTCGATTATCTCGGGTCTGTTTCTACCCTTAGGGTTCTTTACCGGCTTACTGGGAGTTAACGTGGGAGGCATGCCGGGTGCTGATAACCCAATGGCATTTTGGCTCTTCTGCGGGGCGTTGGGAGTTATGAGTATTGGGATGCTCTGGCTACTTAAAAAACTACGCTGGTTCTAAGCAATCATCGAAAGAGTGGTTGCTGGGTCGGGCAGCGGCACTGATTCATAGGTAGCACGCGCAATATTGGCCTGCGTATCTACCCACGCTCGCGCGTACGCAACTTCACCCAGCTCTGCGCGATGTAATCCACCGTTCATTCGTTCAACCGTGTCCGCACTATAGAGCTGTTCTGGAGCGATGTACCGCGGTGTGTTAGATGAGCCCTGGCCAACAGATTCAAAGGCGCCTTGAGCACCCTTCTGATATCCGTACGACTCGTTCGAAGAGATAAGGCTAAGCAACATTCTGAAATGTGCACCGTCAGACGCCTGTACTGACTGAGCCAGTCCAGCTTGCGCGCGCTCTATACGATTAGCAACAATCTCGTTAACCATCTCGACTTCAGTCTCCTCTTGACCTTCAAGTTATCGACTATCTCCAATCTTACTTTAGCAATTTCTAACCCGACAAATAGCGACTACGTGACATTTATATAAAGTTAGACTATTTTGCAATAAGAAAAAGTCTTAGAGGCGAGACCGACCATGAAGCAGATAAAAAAAACAAGCTATGACGTACTCGCTGAAACCGCCGTGCATCTTAAGACTCAAACCGACCAATTCCTGTTTGAGATGACCGCCTGTGGTACGCGACTCAGTATCATCTGTGCAGAGACAAACAATCTATTAAACACCATCGTCATCGACAATGTAGACCTTGCACTCGAGCAGATTCGTGCCTGCACCGGCTACCCCCACTCACCAGCGTACACCTCTAGCTAACACCACAAGAGACCCCGTGGAGCCCGGATTTAGCGAACTATGAATCTGCAGCACTCGCCTAGTAATACTGGGCTTGCGCCCAAGAGTGCCCAACTCTTGTAGAGGACCGGTTTTACAGGGCGATCAGCCTCATATCAGTGGCGCTGGTCCGCACTAGACAACGACCTTGGAGCCGCCCCCCCTCTAGACCTAACAGCCCCCATCTAAAATAGAACTGTGGTCGGAGGTTTCTGATACCCTGTCTACATGACACTGGTAAAATTCTATGCAGTAGTACGGGGCTCCAAAGCCGCCAAACTGCTCTTCATTGCACTGCTCGCACTGCTGCTTTGGGGCGTACTGCGCTCCACGCCACCGCAGCAGTACTTCGACAACTCGGACAAGGTACTTCATCTACTCGCGTTTGGCGGAGTCGCCTTTGTCGGTCGCCTAGCACTATTAATGATGCGCGGAGTCATCTACTGGCCTCTGTGCTTGGCGTTTTCCGTTGGGCTCGAACTAATCCAAGGCGTACTTTGGACCTCACGACAGTTCTCATTGTTCGACGCCGCATCTAATTTTGCAGGCGTAATAATGGCAGCCGTTGCCTACCTCGTCGTTAAACGCATAGTAGGCTTTGAATCAGGCAAGAGATATTCGGGAAAACGCAGTTAAATAGTGTGACGACCGTTTCACGAACATGCTTAGAGACCTATCTAATATAGGAAAACACTTCTTTGCAAATCGCAAAGATGGTAGTCGCATATTGCGAATTAAGAATCACCTCTAAGGCCCGTGATTACAGAGATCCTTCAAGTATCAAAGAGCTTATTCGCATTTTGCGAATGAGGTTTAACGTGTCTCATTATGCGTTGCGCCGGTAATAAATTTTGTCAGAACTTTGTTTATTCATTCTTTGTTTATTGATGGCGACTCGTGCCTGAACCCTTTACCATCTCAACCAACCTAACATTAGCCTTTTGCGGAGTACAAAGATGGGCCGTTGGCGACCTCCTGCTGAGAAGAGTTCACCGTACATTACCAAGGAAGGGTATGAGCGCCTGAATGGCGAGCTTAAGGAGATATTGTCAAAAGTGGTGTACGGCATCAGGCGGCATTCCTGTCTGACTGATCCTGTACTTGTTCACCGTCCTTGAACGGTACGTTATTGACCACCAAGGTCAGTAGATTAAAACCCCTTATCCGTTGCCAGCGCTTCTGCGCTGTTTCTAGTAGTTTGTAGACCATCCCTAACGTGGTTTCCCGTGAACCGCAGTTGCGCGCTCGTTTGGTTCTCAGGCGCACTGTTGAGAACGTGGATTCGATCGGATTGGTCGTTCGTATATGCACCCAGTGCTCCGCTGGGAAGTCATAAAAGGCCAGCAGTTCATCACGGTCTTTACGTAGCCGATCCATCGCACCTGTATACTTTGACTCGAACCTTATCAGTGCGCGGTCATAGGCTTTATGGGCCTCCTCACGCGTAGCTGCCATCCAGATCTCGTGAAGCGCCGCTTTGACTTTCGGCTGCACCGATTTTGGCAATGCCGTGAGTATGTTCGCCGTCTTGTGTACCCAGCATCGTTGATGGCGCGTCTCAGGATAGACTTTTAGTAGTGCCTTCCAAAAACCCAACGCACCGTCACCAGTAGCTAATTTCGGGCTATGTGTTAGTCCTCTAGAGCGCAATCCTGCCAGCAGCTCGCTCCAACTGGCCTCAGATTCACGGTAGCCATCATCAACGGCCATCAGCTCTTTGCGCCCATGTTCTGTCACACCTATGACCACCAGCAAGCAGAGCCGATCGTCCATACGTACGTTGCTATAAATCCCATCTGCCCACCAGTAAACATAGCGCTTCTGGCTCAGGTCTCGCTGACACCACCCACGGTGTTCGTCAATCCAGTGTTGCTTTAAGCGACTGATGGTATTGGCCGATAATCCTTTAGCGTTGTCACCCAGTAGCGCAGCCAGAGCTTCCTGGTAATCACCAGTCGAGATCCCTTTCAGGTAGAGCCACGGCAGTAGCTCTTCGATGCTCTTGGCTCGCTTCAGATAGGGCGGTAACAGGCTGCTATTAAAACAGACACCGGAGCCGCTGCGATCCCGAACCTTAGGTACTTTTACTTCGACATCCCCGATACCTGTCTGGACTATACGTTCTGGCAAATAGCCGTTCCGTACCACTGCCTGTCGTCCATCAGGTAACCGATGCTTGGCATGTTGATCAAGGAGCACTTGAAGCTCGGATTCGACCGCTTGGGCGATCAGATCACGGGCACCTCGTCGCAGCAGCTCAGTCAACGGATCGGCTACCGGTTGTTCTGGTTGTGAAAGAGCGGTCAGGTTAGAATGAGTCATGGCGTATCACCTTCTGTTGATTGAGATTCTTGCAGGAATCAATCAACAGGATACGCCATCCTAACTTTTCCCCGTACACAAGAAATCACCATAACTCGTGTGACCGGCAGGTAGATTGATTATCACAAATTCAATGAGCTGGTTCTCATGGGATTCATTAATGATATCTCTTTGCTTGGTGGACGCTGCCGAAACTGAGCCATTACAGGCGCTTACTCTAAATTCGCAAGCCAAAAGCCCCAGGCGTTTCAAATGTCACATAGAAGTCACGAGCATGAAGGATTGTCCGCTCGGTGTTTCTCTTTTGAGACTAAGATCCTTGGGTGTAGATAGTGAACTTATTAGTAACGACCGTATGAGGCTAATAATATGAACAAGTTGACCCTGCTTGCCGCCGTTGTAACCTGCTCTAATGCTCTTGCCAACCCCACTGCCCTCGACCGTGCATTTGACCACACTCTCTACATAGATGCTGATCGCAATGCATACGCTATGGGTGATTGCCGTTCGGGCGTGTGTGGCCTTCATTCGCGAGAGGCGTATAACCCAGAGCCTGTTTGGACGGGCGTGAGTAATGTTAAGCAGATCTCTGCCTCAGACGTACGTTCTGCTTTTGTCACTGATGATAACCGCGCCTTCGTGACACGCTGGTTCAATTCGCTTGATACAACAAGTACGCCAGAAATATTGGAGGTCACCGGTTTACCCAGCGGTGCTGAGATCATCGATGCAGAGCTGGTACTCGGCGCGCTCTACCTGTTGGTAAAATCCGGCGAGTATACGGTTGATGGGCAAGCCTACCCCAGGGGTCAGATCTATAAAGCTGCAGAGGACTTCCGTGGTACCGATGCGTCAGCCACGCGGGTAAATTCTAACGCCAACTATATCGCTATCAGTGGCGGACGCTTAGACGGTGCTGCGCTCGATATGTATGGCAACGCCTATACGTGGGGACGCGACGCCAAACTGAGTGGCACTGATGCTGGGACAGTAGCGCAGGAGCTTCCAAGCGAGCCTACCCTTAGTGGCTACGGATTCAGAAACATCTCTGTGAGCGGCAAAACGACTGTGGCCGTGGATAGCAACAACCAGGCATGGTACTGGGGCGTGGGCTACACCGGTTATCGCATGGACGGCGTTAAGGCACTTCCCGAGAGCCTAACACCTGCCATGATGCCTGGGCTAGACGATGTAAAACGCGTCTACGGCTCGGCTACAGGTCCGCATATGATGTTCACCTCAATGGATGACGAACTGCGTCTGGTTGGCTGGAACAACCTCTTCTATGAATACGATCGCCGCACCATTGATGGGCAGTACGTGGCGTTTTATCAGGATGGGCTTCCTCTGAGGGCCACACAGGTTGCCGAGGGGTTTGGTGATTCAACGTTGTACAGTGACTTCTCCGGACAACTATGGGCTGCCAGCGGAAATCGTTACGGTAAGCTGGGTTTGGGCTTCCTCGAGGATGGCTCGCCAGATACCATGGAGCGCCACGCCTTTGAACCGGTTGTTCCCCCTGTATTGCGTGGGCCAACCCGTGTCACACAACCTGAAACACCCGTCTGTGATGAGGATGGCAACAACGGTCATGGCAATGACGTTAGCGGTGTGGACTGCTCTAACCCTGGTCTTGCGCACCGTAGCGATAAGGCACAGGGCGCCGCAGCGCGCGCCAAAAGTCGCCAGGCTGACCTAATCGCTAAACAACTCGAAGCTAACTTAGCCCGTAAGCGAAAATAGTACGCAGCAGATTGCGGGGCGTACATACTATACGCCCCGCTACATTCTCGTTTACCATCTCAGCCAACCTAACCACTAGCCTTTTGCGGAGCAGAAAAGATGGGCCGTTGGCGACCTCCTGCTGAGAAGAGTTCACCGTACATCACTAAAGAGGGGTATGAGCGCCTGAATGGCGAGCTTAAGTACCTCTGGAGGACTAAACGCCCAGAGGTTACACAGGCACTCAGCGAAGCGGCAGCCGAGGGCGACCGCTCAGAGAACGCGGAGTACATCTACCGTAAAAAGGAGCTGCGTGAGATTGATCGTCGCGTACGCTATCTCTCCAAGCGTCTGGATGGCATAAAGGTGGTAGAGCACCTGCCGAGTGATCAGAGCCGTATCTTTTTTGGTGCTTGGGTCACGCTGGCTGATGAGGAGGATAATCAGCGCACTTACCGAATAGTCGGTGCCGATGAGATTGATCCTAAGCTGGGCTATATCAGCGTTGATTCACCCATCGCTAAGCTGCTGCTTAAAAAAGGGGTCGGCGACGAGCTGGAGTTCACTACGCCTGATGCTGAGCTGAGGTGGTATGAGATTGTCGAGATTCGCTACGGCCTGTAGCGCTCCTCGCTAATCACCGCGTTAACCATTAATCACCGCAGAACCACCCTGGTGGGCGTTTCTAAACTGACGACGGATCTGCTGGGCGATACGCTCTAGACGCCGGCGGCTCTTATCGAACAGCACGGTGTCACCATCCTCATAGTAGTAGCCTAGCTGCGCGGGCATTCCTGACTGAGGCTGGAACAGCGATCCGCGGGTCTGGCCCGAACACTCAAACTTACCTGGCTGACGTTTAGAGTGGCGCAGTTGATTGCCACTCCAGCGTGGCGCTTGGTCAGCCCCCTCAACCAGACAAATCTTTATATTTTTTAGAACCAACGCGACCCCTTTGTTCTCACCCCTTAGCTCAAACATATTGAGCTTTGGCTCGCGCCCAGCCGCCACGGTAATAAAGCCGTATTTGTCGTTGTTACGGTAGAGGCTAACCACCTGCCGACCGTTACCCACAACCATTGTACGGTCGCGCTGGTAGTGGTTTAGCGCCAGCGGGTTGCTCATCTGATAGAGCGGTGCGTGTAGGAAATGGTCGAGCAGCAGTTCTGGCAGCGGGTTGTCTGTCGCTTGCGCCGCAGAGGCGGCAAGTGCGAGCAGAAACAGTGCTCTCTTCTTCAGGATAGTGCGCAGCATGCTAACAATCTCTTTCTAATTGAGGTCTTGGCTAAAAACTACGCAAGACACACGCCAATTTCACAGAGGAAACAGACATCAAACTGTCCGTTCAGTTAACGGCTATACGCAAGAAAGATTAAAAGAGTGCAGAAAAGAGATGGTGGGTCGTATAGGATTCGAACCTATGACCAATTGGTTAAAAGCCAACTGCTCTACCAACTGAGCTAACGACCCCCACCGATCTCGGGCTTGGCTCCTCGAGCTGGACTCGAACCAGCGACCAATAGATTAACAGTCTACTGCTCTACCAACTGAGCTATCGAGGAAAAACCCTTTTTTATCCTAATGGCGGAGGGACAGGGATTCGAACCCTGGGAGCCTCTCGACTCGTCGGTTTTCAAGACCGGTGCTTTCGACCACTCAGCCATCCCTCCGTTAGGATGGGCGCAGATTCTACCGTGATATTTATTTTCGTCAACACTTGGTTTGATCTTTTTTATAAAAAAGTTTGTAACTGATTAATTATTAAGCAGATCTGTACAAATAACGATCAAAATGTGTCAAATGGATGTGAAATAAGATGCGAGCAACCACTGGCTCTGCCCGCTCTGTTGGAATTGACCTCTTAAATTAGCTCGATTCAGAGAGCTCCGCTTAGCTCTTCTAACTGTTCCCGATCTAGGATAGTTAGCACCCCCTGCTTCTCAGCAATAAGATCCAGACGTTTAATCTCAGCGAAATGACGCGACACAGTTTCGACGGTTAAGCCAAGATACTGCCCAAGCTCGCGTCGGCTTAGCGGCAAGGGCGAGGCATCGCTCTCCTCACCGACCCAGTCCAGCACAAACCAGGCGACCCGAGCTTTGGATTTAAGCAGGCTAACGTGAGTGAGGTGCTCTTCGGTGCGCATCACCTGCTGCAGGGCGCGTTCGATAATCGCTTGGTTGATAGCGGGGCTCTGCTCACGCAGCTCTTTCAGGCGCTCAACAGAGAGCTGACAGAGTTCTACCTCACCTAGGGCTTCAGCCGTGTGTCGGTAGTTGGCATCAATCACCAGCTTCTCGTAGCCAAAGAGGTCACCAGGGCGCACGATACGCACGATCTGAGCCTCACCCTCGGAGTTGAAGCGGGTCAGCTTCACAAAGCCCCGACGCAAGGTATAGATGAGGTTGAGGCGCTCGCCCTCGGAGTAGACGATCTCACCCGCATCGTA
>JABXHP010000257.1 GCA_013373575.1 Oceanospirillaceae bacterium
GCGCTGAGCTCAATATAAAAAGCGGAAGCGGTTCGCCGGCAACGTAATTTTCCAGTAATCAAGGCGAAGCGTGAGGAAGCATACACGAGTATGTGACGAGCGCTTCAACGAAGAGTAATGGAAAATTTGGTGGAGCCTAGCGGGATCAATGCGC
This sequence comes from Oceanospirillaceae bacterium, assembly GCA_013373575.1. Classification (GTDB taxonomy): domain Bacteria; phylum Pseudomonadota; class Gammaproteobacteria; order Pseudomonadales; family Balneatricaceae; genus Marinobacterium_E. The sequence continues at coordinate 155 of JABXHP010000257.1, forward strand.
AGTGCAACTGCGCTGAGCTCAACATAAAGAGCGGAAGCGGTTCGCTGAAGTAGCGTTGACTGAATAGTGACTTCTGATTGGAAACATTAAATTGGTGGAGCCTAGCGGGAGAGTATCAATTTACTCTTTTTGTGACGTAAGCTTTTGATTTGAGAGGTATAGGCAGGGGTTGTAGCAATAATTTGTTGTAAATTAGTGTTGTAAATTTATAAAGTACGATTAGCTTCAGCATTCCCTCGTGCATTGGCAGCCTCTGCTTCAGTATCGAAATAACCAAGAGTGAAGTTCTTCCTATTGATCATCATTTGAGCTCCATAATCTATTGTCTAAGTTAGCGAGCCTGTCCCCCCGTAGACTGTGCCCTGCCTTCCCTTCAATGGTGTGTCTAATGGAACGAGTGATTACGGTGCCGGCCTGATATTTTTGAGAAAGTGGTTGCGGGTACCTACAAATAACTTCTTTTTTTAAAAATCTAAAATCTGCTTCTCATGTTCCTAGGTCGGTCCCATCAAAAGCAATAAGCAAATCTCACCCCCCACCACCTAAGGTGTTTGGTGGGAGCCTCTCGGAAGCTACTAAGCTTTGAACACAATCGATAGGTCAATGTTGATAATGGCATTGCTGGACCGGTGAGGTGGCGGGTTTCGAATATTCCATCTACATAATAATATTAAGTAATTGAATGTAATAATAATTTTAGCTAAATGTCGGGTGGTTTGATACGAAATATAGCTACGAAATGTAGCTATGAAGTCTGTTTTTAGGTGTTTGATTGGGGGCATAATCTATGCAGTATTTAGACATTTCAAAGTCGATTTGTCTCAGCAAATGCCCTTCACGTTATCAAGAAATTTGATGAACGCTAACTAGCCCGCATAAGCGGTCCTTCAGTGGTTGAGGTTCCGATTGTCTAGAGTTGTCTTCAAAGCTGCCGTTAAGATCTGCCGAAGCTAGAGTTTTTTGCTCATTATTTGGTAATCGGATGGCTGGAATTCGGCTTTTTGATATGCGCGAATAGCCCTAGCATTATCACGATGGAGGTCGAACCCTAAACCAGTCTGTGACTCAGAATATTCAGTCTTACCAAGAGCCACCAGAACCCAACCCTAAAACGGTTTAGGACCTTGTGTGAAACGGTACGCGTCACTGGGTGTAGGTTCTGATCGGCAGCGGAAGACAGAATGGCGGGATTCTCAAGCATTCCCCAATCGTTTAGCTATTGAAGCGCCTGCTGATGTGAAGGTGCGTAGGGAAGAACTGAATTCATACGATATCTTCCGCAAGTAATCCGTGAAAATTGCAGTAATCACTGTTTTTAGTTACGGTCTTGATAATTGGACTTGGTTGAAGATGCCTAGCTGTCTTGCTCAGAGACGAGGAAATGGTGATGAATAAGTTTAAGATTTTGCTCGCGGCTTCTATGATTCTCGTAGGGTGCACCCCAAATATCAAAACATACACAAATCAATATGGCGAGGTATACGACTATGGGGACTGCTGTAGGTTCGAACTCCCAGAAAAGCCAATCCCAAAGCCGAACAAGCCCACGCTGCAAACTACGCTTGATCGGTATATAGATGAGCCAAACATCTTTAATGCATTCAAAGTACAGTCAGCCTCTAAGCCCCATCAGTTTCAGAGCCAACTGCGAACAGAGCCTTACATCACAAAACAGTTAGAAACGACTGCTTTGCTTAGTTATTTGCTCTATGAGGATGGGCGGATAGTTGTTGATCAGGTGAGTCCTTCCAATCGCTTCGGTGAACAATTATCAGATTCGACTCCCCTTCCATCTCGCTCTGTAGGTAAAACGCTTACATCCTACCTGCTAGGACATGCTATCTGTGAAGGCGTGATTGACAGCTTGGATTCTCGGATAGATGACTGGCCTATGGCGAGCGGCACTATCTATGATGGTCAGAGGTTGATTGATCTAGTCAATATGCGGGCTGGCGATCAAAATTTCGCTTATCAAAACAGGGTACTTGTTCCTGAAGAAAATCCGCGTGGAATACGTCATGTACCCCTTGAGCAACATTTCCGATATGCGAAAGGGAACGCTTCCGATCGCCGCTATTACAATTACAATGATTTTGCGGTGAACACTGTAGTTAACTACATAAGCTTTAAGACAGGTTATCGCTATAAAGAGTTTGTAACAGAATTCATCAATAAGAAAATCGGTAATGAGCATCCGCTTTACATCCTTGCAGTAGATGGCAATAAGGCGCCGCCCAGTGGAACACCTGATAATGGTGTCCACATCTCCAACTTCTCAGCTTCGAGGTATGACTTTCTTCGTATCGGTCGCGCAATGTTGGATGACTGGCAGAATGACACTTGCGAAGGCAAATACTTGAAGGAAATCTACGAAAGGCGACAGAGAAAAGATCGCCCTGATCCTCGACATCAAAGGGATTTAAGGGAGCACAACTGGCCTAATTATCTCTACAACAGTTACGGCGGCTATTTTCACACTGACCTATACAAAGCCCCTGAGCGCAAGATAATGGCGATGGATGGGTTCGGTGGACAAATCATGGTCATCGATTTTGAAAATGGTCGGATCGTGTTGACTAACGCAATTTATAACGACTTCAATTGGAAGCGAATCGTCAGGGATGTGATGGTAAATGGCAAAATTTGATGGCTTACCTTTTGCTACTTTACGTAATGACAGTACTTGGCTCGTCTAGCTGTAGAGGCACCGCCTGAGGTGAAAATACTCAGAGAAGAGTTACTTGAACCCATGTAATAGCCATGTCAGAACGAAAGTTATCTGCTTTTGCCGAACAGCCGGTTGAATCTAATTCCCTCCGATCGACGAGATAATTAGCAATGCATTGATGCTTTTGACTTGTCGCTCACACGGTAGATGCAGCGTCTTCTGTGTGCCTTTGAGCCGTTCATTTGTCATAAGTATCGTCATGTTGTGAACGACTGATTTGGGCAAGCGCTTGAAGTTGCTCGCCAAAACGCGAATGTCTGCTTCTTCCAACACGTGATTTCCCGCAATTGCTGGCATTCAATACAGCTTTGTTTGAACAGTCATTCTCGGAGCGAAAGGTTCCAGCCCCTCATCAGCA
>JABXHP010000068.1 GCA_013373575.1 Oceanospirillaceae bacterium
CATGTGTGGCGCCACCTTCGCTTTCCAGATCGCATCGAGAGACTTGTCGCGCCAGCCCAATTGCTGCAGGTACTCTCGCAGATAGAGCGGTGCAATTGGACTCTTCTGAGCCACCATATAGGTATGCAGCAGGTCCGCAATGTAGAGCAGCGCCACACTGTCCTTAAAACTCGGCTGCAGACGCTCCGGTGGTGCTACATCAGGGTAACGCTGGGCTCGAATTGTCTCGCAGACAAGATCGGGCAGCCCCCAGACGCGCATCAACTCACCACCAAACTCGCTGCGATCAACGTCAGCAATAAGCGCGGCGAAGTCTGGGTGACGCTTCTTAAGGAGCTCAGTTACTAACAGACCTACATCGTGCAGCAGACCAATGGTAGAGATAACCGCCGGAGTGCCTCGCCCGCTAACCGCTGAGAGTGAATAGGCAATTTGAGAGAGTTCTATCGCTTTATCATAACTTGCTCTAAAGCGCCCTGAATCAGGTAAGGTCTGTTTAAACCCAGCGGCCATTATCAGCTGATAAACGCCTTGATAACCCAACAGAACCACAACCCGATTGACATCCGAGACAGGCTCAGCAAGTGCATACTGAGGCGAGTTGATCGATTTCAGTAGCAGACTCGTTAACGAGGGGTCCTGAGACACCAGTTCAGAGATCTCAGCCGAGGAGGAGTCGACATCCGAAAGACGACTAAGCAACTCACCGGTAGAGACAGGCAGCTTTGGAATTCGGCTCAGGGTATCTACAACCACCTTACTCTCAACAAACTTCGTACGCTTTGTCTGCGCAACTGCAAATAGACGATCACTCAGGCGGTAAGCTTGGCGCTCAAGCAGTCGATACTCTGCCATCACCGCCAACATCATCGCCGCATCACCCTCAAGCATGCGCTGATTAAGATAGTCACGTAGCTCATCACTCAGTTGGCCAAAATCGCTCACACTCAGCTGCAGAACCGCCCCCTGAGCGTCTGCAAAGATCTGAAACCCTTGCAAATTACAGAGAATATTTGGGCTTAGCAGGGTGTTTGCGCCGATACGAAACTCGTGACCTCGCCCCACTGCCGGACTGGAGAGCACGCGCACACCCACATCCACAAAGAGATAAACTCCGGGCTCGGCAGTGACCAGATTGCTAAGGTTACGATCCTCTGGAATTGGGACCCTTTGCGCCTTGGCGTAGAGCTCAGTTTCAGCCGATCTCGAGAGTTGCACGCCGGCAACCAATTCTGCGGCGCCATCTGTCTGCACTTTAAGCAGGGGTGGCGTCGCTTTAGACCCGCTACCAACAGGGTTAGGGGTTGTGCTTTTACCGCTGCGTGCTTTACTAAACCAACCCAAACCGGACTCCTGCGAACTTCAGCTATTTGGCGATAGGTCTGATCAGCGAGACCTTACAACACTAAATATAGAAGTGTTTGCCGGCTTCTCCAGAAATGAGCTCAAGAGATATGGGTTTTCAGGTGAAACTTTTGCACTTAGCGCTCATCTTCGCGCATCTCATCGAGTATCCAGTCCCTGAATGCCTCCATCGCCGGCGTTAGAGAGCGATTCTCTTTGTAAACCAGGTAGAAGGCGTTGTGACTATCGAGCGAAACATCCAGCGGTGTCACCAGACGTTCGGTATCCAACTCACGCTGCAACAACGCCTTGTCCGCCAAGGCTACGCCAATACCCTCAGCAGCAGCAGAGACAGCAAGTGATGTGCTTGAGAACGAGATCGTATGAGAGATGCCGCTAATACTCACACCGAGCTTTGAAAGAATTTTGCTCCACTCATGATTTCGGCCGGTCACATTGATCAGAGTGAACTTACTCAGATCTGATGCCTTACGTATTCCGCCCTTCTCCGCCAAAAGTGCAGGACTAACCACCGGAGTGAGGTAGATATTGCGCATGAGGTGAGACTCAATGCCACTCCAGTGCCCCTTGCCGTAATAAACAGCAAGATCGGTGTCGGAGTTTTCAAAGTCGATATAGTCTATCGACGACTCCAGACGTAACTCGACATCGGGGTGTTTCTCCTGAAAACGGGTGATACGCGGAACCAACCAGCGTGTTAAGAATGCCGGCGCGACGCTAACATTGACCACATTGGAGTTTGGCGAAGTGATTAGTTTGCGTGTGGCAAACTCCACTTCATCTAGCGCCATCTGTACCGATGGTAAGTAGCGCTCGCCCGCTGCAGTCAGGGAGATACTACGCTTCTCACGTTTGAATAGCTCCACACCGAGAAACTCCTCCAACGATTTAAGCTGATGACTCACAGCTGAAGGGGTAACACAGAGCTCCTCAGAAGCACGGTTGAAACTTCCGTGACGGGCTGCAGCGTCAAAAACTCGCAAGGCATTAAGCGGTGGTAGGCGACGCATACAAATCTCCTCAGGTGAATTTTTCTCAACAATACTAGAAAAAAGGATCGTTTGTCGATGCCAAAAACAAACTTTAGTATTAGCCCCAATTGAACAGAATTAAACCTTAGAGGTAATTGGCATGAACACTATCAACACGTGGAATATGGAAGAAGTTGAACTTAAAGCGCGTCAAGAGCGTGCAGAATTCATTGCCGCTCTCGCGAAGTACGCCGTAGACCGTCTAAGCAAAGTTTTTGTAAGCGAACTGCGCAGCACGCGTGCCAAAGTCTTGGCGCGCCTACAAGCTGCGTAATTGAGTTCTTTGGTGGGTACGGAGCTATCCGTACCTGCCTGTTTTTCCCCTAGACTTACTCCGAAGACGCAGCTCTGCGTCGGGCATCACGTTCACTTAGCTTAATCAGAACTCGACTCGCCGCCGTAAAACCAAAACTTGCCGTCACTGGCGTAACTGCGCCCAGCCCCCCCGAACAGTCTAAACGCACATCCCCACCGACAAACTGCTTGGTCGTACAAACACCACCATCAGCTGCCGGATAGCGAGCCTGCTCCGTTGAGAAGATGCACTCCACCCCAAATTTACGGCCAGAGCGGCTAAAGCCGAAGTGCCTTTTGAGAATTGAGCGCACTTTTGATGCAAGCGGATCGTGTTCAGTTTTACTAAGGTCCGCCACACTAATGCGTTGAGGGTCAATTAGCCCGCCGGCACCTCCCGTGGTGATAACCGGAATTTTATTACGCCGACAGTGGCTAATAATCGCTGCCTTAACGCCCGCGCTATCTATCGCATCAACAACATAATCGGCTCCAGCATCTATAAGCTCAGCCAGATTGTCATGCGTAGCGAAACTCTCCACTTCGTGCACGATTAAATCGGGATTGATATCGCGCAGACGGTCAGCCGTGACAATGACTTTCGATTGACCGACCGATGAGGTTAAGGCGTGTAACTGCCTGTTTACATTGGTGACACACACATCATCGAGATCAATCAAGGTGATCTCACCAATTCCGCTGCGAACTAGCGCTTCGGCAACCCATGAACCGACACCACCAATGCCGATTACGATCACATGGGCACGCGAAAAAGCCTCCAGTGCCGCTACTCCATAGAGCCGACCAACGCCCGCAAAGCGCTCTAGATAATCAGAATTCATCGTCACTCAGCTCTGTAAAAACTGGCTCTGCGCACACTTTGCACGTCCCCTCGACAAAGCGCAGCCCAAACTGCTCATACTCCTGTGGCTCTATCATCCCAAGGTCGGCCTGCTGACAGTTATCGCACCAGGTGTGGGTCAGCAGCGACTGCTGCTCCTCTTCACTGCGCTCGCTAAACTCAAAGTAGGTTTTCTCTTCACTCATTCGTTTTTCGCTAATGTCGTTTTTAAATTGCCGTTTTTTCAGTTAGGTCTCTACTGGCAGATACCGCAATTGCCAGTGCGCGGGTAGATTTTCACCTAGTAGAGCCTCAAGCTCACCTTGCTGACGCGCGCGGTCAAACCACTCGCCGCTGCTTGGATCAGCGCGGAAACGAAAGCACTCACCAAGAAACTCAAAGCCCAGTTGCCACGCGTGAAGGTAGCCCCTGTCTGCGTTCGCTGCACTCCCTGTTGCATAACGGGAGTCTCCCAGAATGGGAGCGCCTTCGCTCTTTAAGGCGACGCGAATCTGATGGGTTTTACCCGTCAGGGGGTGACAGAGAAACAGCCTTCTACCCTGACCTACTCCGCGCGATACATATTCTGTGGCAGCAGGGTTTTGCTCTGTACGTAGCAACTTCCAACTACCGCGGCGTGCACTCTGCATATCTCCCCGAATCATGCCCTGCTTACGCCGAGGTTTCGATGCCGATATCGCCAAATAGAGCTTCTCAACCTCTCTGAGGGCAAACAGCTGACTCAGCTGCGCTGCTGCCGATTGAGTACGCCCAAGCAACAACAAACCCGAGGTCATTTTATCCAGCCGATGAACCAGCCAGAGCGGCTCATTCCGTGCCGCGCTCCACGCCATCAAATAGCCACTCTGATCGAGGTCTTTGTGCACCGAAACACCTGGCGGCTTATCAACCACAATAAACTCTGGGTGCTCAAACACCAACCGCCCTAACTCCAACCCAGCACCTGCTTTATGAACGGTATGGTGAGCTTACGTTTGGCGGTTAACGAGGCTTGGTCGAGCTGATCGAGCTGTTCCATCAGCACCTTCAAATTGCGGCTACCGTGGTTGAGCATAAATTGCAGCACCTCATCACTCACTGTTAAACCGCGCGCCTGAGCGCTAGCACTCAACGCGTCTAACTTTGCGCTGTCATCCAGTTCATGGAGCTGAAATACCAAACCCCACAGCAGTCGCGAACCGAGGTCCGGCAGTTCTGCACCGACACTTTTAGGCGCAGCGTTTGCCGAAATAACTAAGCGTTTAGAGAGATCGCGGATACGGTTATATAGATGGAACAGAGCCTCCTCCCAAAGAGGCTGCCCCATAAGCTGGTCGATATCATCAATACAGATCAGATCATAGATCTCCAGCGACTCAAACACAGCAGGATCGAGGTCAAGCAACTCCGAAGCGGGCAGGTAGATCGCAGTAAGCCCCCTAAGCTCCACGCGGTGACAGCACGCTTGAAGCAGGTGAGAGCGGCCACAGCCAGAGGCACCATAGAGGTAAAGGATGGTCTCGTCACTCTGCGCATCGCTTAACTGCACAAGCGAATCGAGCAGAACAGCATTCGGACCCGCAATAAAGTTATCAAACTGCGCGTCGGCCCGCAGGCGCACGCTGAGGGGGAGCTGTGTCGGCACCTGCATTTACGATGACTCCGAATCACCAACCCGTGGTTTATCATAGAGGTGACTAGCGATATACCCACGATGTAGGTGACTGAGCAAGACCCTAACCACGGCCGCTACAGGCAAAGCCAATAGCACACCCACAAAACCGAACAACTGCCCACCCGCCATAATGGCAAAAATCACCGCGACCGGGTGCAGACCGATGCGATCGCCCACTAATTTTGGCGTTAGAACCATCCCCTCAAGCACCTGACCAACACCAAACACAGCAGCCACACCCAGCAGAATCATCGGGTCTTGTAGCTGCACATAGGCAGCCACGGCAGAGCTGATAATACCTACAATCACACCCAAGTAGGGAACGATACTTGCGAGGCCGGCCGTAATACCCAACAGCAGTGCCAGATCAACACCCAGTAGAGCTAAGCCCATGGCGTAGATCACCCCAAGTACTAGCATGACAACTAGCTGCCCTTTCATAAACGCACCGAGAACTTCATCGCACTCGCGTGCCCAGAGTGTCACCAGGGGCTCAATGTTACGCGGCAGAAGCTGACGGATACTGGCCATCATCAGATCCCAGTCTCGCAGGAGATAAAAAGTAACAACCGGAATTAGTACTAGGTTTGCGAACCAAGCGACAACGGCAAGACCAGATTGAGTCACCGAGGATATTAGGGTGGTAGCGATGCTGCCTGTGGTTTGCCAGTGCTGAGTCAGAACCGCGGCAACTTGCTTCAGATCCGGACGCCCAAGCTCCACCCCAAAGGCACTCTCCACAAAAGGTAGAACTTCGCTGTTGATGATCTGCAACACCCTTGGTACCCGCTCTACCATCAACTGAATCTGCGTGGTGAGATGAGGCAAAAGCAGTAACAACGCCAGTACAAGAAGGGCACTGAGCACGAAGAAAACAATAACAACAGCATTGGTTCTGCTCAGCCCACGCGCTTCCAAGCGGTCCGCAACCGGATCGGAGATATATGCGAGAAGTGCACCGATCAGAAAGGGAGAAAGTATCGGTGCTAGCAGATAGATCAGCGAAAAGCTGATCAGACTGACCACCAAAATAAACCAGCGCTGCTGCATAACTTACTGCGCCTGCGCCTCAGGCTCCGCTGACTGCTGCGTCTGGGCTGACGAGAGTGCTTGAGGAGATAAGGGCATAGCCAGTGCATCCCAGCGCAGCTCGCCCTGCTCAGTACGGCGCAGCCAAGGCTGCTGTGCTAGCAACGCCTGCAGTTGCATTGGTGCCATCTGCGCACCAATCACCAGTTCGACGTCAGTGCCATCAATCTGCGATGGAAAAACATAATCCACCCCTTCAAGTTGACGCACACCTTGAGTCAAGCGTAAGAAATCTGCCGCATCAAACACACCTGTGACCATCAGGGTTTGACCCGGATGTTGGTAGTTTGTTGTCGCCGGCGCGCTCGACGGATTAACACTGGGGGCCGCGGTAATTGGAGCCGTGGTTGCCGGCGATGTTGGCACCATACTCAACTGCACTCCGATCCAGTTAAGACCTAGAGCAAGACCCTCGCTACTCGCGGGTGTGCTAAGCTGCTGTGCCTCACCGTCACGCTCCATGACCCACTGAAGTCCGGAGTTGCTCAACTGAATCCAGACGGCAGCGTCGCTACCCGACGCTAGGCGGCTCGTCATCAAGGCTCCAACGTCAGGCTGCGCTACCAAATGCAGTGGGTACTGGTCGGCAACGCCTAGCGCTGTGGGCGTAGTAACTGCGGTAGCGGTACCGGCCGACTCTGACTGCAGAAAGCGCATCCATTCACTACTCTCTGCATTGACCGCCGCACCCGAGCGTATATCACTCGCCCAAACCAGCACATCAGCCAAAGTCAACGGGCTCTGCAGACTCACAACAAGTGCCAAACAGGCACTGCTTAAACATTTGTGACGAAAAAGTTTATATAACGCGCGCATCCGCCTTCCTTATAAGCACGGCAAGAAGATTTGCCACAAACTTTAACACACAATAGCTCAGCGGGGAGCAAACTGGTAAAATCCCGCAGCAATTAATCTTCCCCTTATGCACACGCTGTTTTAGAGGTTTTACACTGATGTCTGATGCGCCAAATAACCAATCAATTAGCTACAAAGATGCCGGCGTCGATATCGATGCGGGTAATGCCCTCGTCGAGCGCATCAAAGGTGTAGCGAAACGCACAGCGCGCCCCGAAGTGATGGGCGGCCTGGGCGGCTTTGGCGCACTCTGTGAAATTCCTGAAGGCTACCGCCAACCCGTGCTGGTATCTGGCACTGACGGCGTAGGTACCAAGCTTAAGTTGGCGATGGATCTTGGCCGTCACAACACCATCGGCATCGATCTTGTCGCTATGTGTGTCAACGACCTTGTGGTAGCGGGCGCTGAACCACTACTCTTCCTCGACTACTACGCCACTGGCAAACTCAATGTGGATATGGCTGCAGATGTAGTAACCGGCATCGGCGCTGGCTGCGAACTTGCCGGCGCTGCACTGGTTGGTGGCGAGACCGCTGAAATGCCTGGCATGTACGACGGCGATGACTACGATCTAGCAGGTTTCTGTGTTGGCGTAGTTGAGAAGTCTGAAATTATCGACGGCAGCAACGTAAAGAGCGGCGACACACTGATCGCCCTCGCTTCATCTGGGCCTCACTCTAATGGCTACTCGCTGATCCGCAAGATCCTTGAGGTAACTAAGGCCGACCTGAGCACCGAAGTCGGCGGTCGCAGCCTAGCTGATGCGCTGATGGAGCCGACACGCATTTACGTCAAACCGCTACTCAAGCTAATTAAAGAGTCGCAGGTTAATGCACTGTCACACATCACCGGCGGCGGTCTGCTAGAGAACATTCCGCGTGTTCTGCCGAATAATGCAAAGGCTGTAATTGATACACAGAGCTGGGACATCCCTGAGGTCTTCCGCTGGATTCAGAAAGGCGGCAACGTTGCAGACCGTGAGATGTACCGTACGCTCAACTGTGGCGTGGGTATGGTAATCGCGGTGCCTGCTAGCGAAGCGGAAAACGCTATTACTCTGCTCAAAGCAGAGGGCGAAACGCCTTGGATCATTGGTCAGATTGCCGACGCCGCTGCAGACGAAGAGCAGGTTGAACTGGTAGGACTGTCCTAAGCACTGGCTTAAGCATTTATCTGAGAGCTCTCCTGAGGGCTCTCCTCAACAAGCTGCAGAAGAAGAGTAAGCTGAGATAGATGAAACTCTCCGTTGTCGTTCTCATATCCGGTTCCGGTTCCAATCTTCAAGCTATAATTGACGCTGCAGCTAACAGCGGCAGCTATAAAGTCAGCGGAGTCATCTCCAACCGCAGGGGCGCCTTTGGCTTCGAGCGGGCTCAGCGCGCCAATATAGCGACCGCACTGATTGAGCATCAGCAATTTCCTGACCGAGAAACCTTCGACAAGGAGCTGGCGCGCCAGATAGATGCGTGGGGCGCCGACCTCGTCGTACTGGCGGGTTTCATGCGAATCCTTACTGATCAGTTTGTAAACCGTTATGCCGGGCGCCTGATCAATATACACCCCTCACTGCTACCCAAATTCAAGGGGCTTGATACGCATGCTAGGGCTATTGCAGCGGGCGAAGCGGAGCATGGCTGTACAGTGCACTTTGTCAGTGCAGAGCTGGACGCCGGCGCACCCATTATTCAGGCAGCAACGCCAATTCATAGCGATGATAAGGTTGAAACCTTACAACAACGCGTGCATCAGTTAGAACACTGCATCTACCCTATCGCGGTAGAGTGGTTCTGCTCGGGCCGCCTGCAAGAACGCGACGGGCTCGCCTACCTTGACGCTGAACCGCTAGGCGCTAGCGGTCAGAGATATGAGGGCTAAAGCGTGAGATGCTGGGCTCTTTTGTGGTTTGCGATGTTCCTTCCCGCGACTGCTTTTGCTCAGCTTCAACCCTTTGCGGCCACCTATAGCGCTACACTAGATCTATTAATAGACCTCCCTGTTGAGGCTCGCCGCACACTGACCCGCAGCCCAAGCGGAGTCTGGTATTTCTCCAGCGAAGCAAAGTCCGCCTTCGCGAGTCAAAGTGAATCTTCAACCTTAGCGCTTGAGCCGCACGGCTGGGCTCCAAAGAACTATAAATTTGCGCGCTCAGTATTTGGACGTAAACGCCAGATCAGCATCAGTTTTGACCCTGAGCGCCAGAGCATAACGACAGTCGCCAAACAGGAGCCTTGGACTCAACCCTACGAGCAGGGTGTACAGGACAAGCTCAGCTACCAACTCCAACTGCGCGAAGACCTAATGGCAGGCAAGAGCGATCTCAGTTACCGCATAGCCGATGGCGGAAAAATCAAAACTTATCGCTTTGTCCGCAGTGGTCGCGAAACGCTAACAACACCCGCTGGCACCTTTGAGTGTGAGCGCCTGCAACTCCAGCGCAGCGCGGATCAGCAGCAGACTATTCTGTGGATGGCGCCTGAGCTCGACTATTTAACCGTTCGGCTACTGCGTATAGATCAGTCTGGACGGGAGCATTTTCTGAATCTTAAAGCCGTGGAGAGAGAAGAGTGAGTGACGTTTTTGCAGCTTACCGCGAAAATCTAGAGAAGCTGGAACTGGAAGCGCTAGACGAACCCGATCGACTATTTGCGATCTCGTACCTGCGCAGTCACCTTGATTTGATTGCCGATGAAGCCCAAGAGACGTTACCACTCTCTCTAAAGCGGGCGGTTGAAAGCACGTTCGACGCCGATAATATGTCCAAGGCTGATCGCGCTGAAGTGTTGTCACTGATCGACAAACTGCATCAACTCATATAGTGCAGAGTTGCCACTAGGTTACGCGCGCCTGCATGATCTCGGTGCTCACCTAACCAAACCCCCTGCCAAGTACCCAGCAGAAGCTCGCCGTTCCCGACAGGTAACAGAAGACTCACCCCATTTAGGCTGTTCTTTATATGGGCTGGCATATCGTCCGCACCCTCATAGATGTGGGTGTAGTCTGGGTGATTCTCGGGTGCCAAGCGATTGAAGGCACCTTCCATATCTCGCCGTACACTCGGGTCGGCATTCTCATTGAGTGTTAATGAGGCAGAGCTATGTTGCAGAAATAGATGCAACTGCCCTACACCCACCTGCGCCAACTCAGGCAGAGCAGCTTTAATCTCGTCGGTAACGAGATGAAACCCCCTCCGACGCGCCTTTAAGGCAATAGTTTTCTGTATCCAAGCCATAACAACCTCTCTAAATTCAGCCCTGAGTGTACAAAATTTCACGCACTCAAAATTGACATTATTCTTGATGAGCCTATCATATTCCCAATATATCTATGTATATAACTTATTCAGGAGTTCGATATGACACCGATGGTTAAAACCTTCTTTGACGAACCTACGTTCACCTTCAGTTACGTTGTCTCGGATCCGGAAACCAAGCGCTGCGCGATTGTCGACTCAGTATTAGATTTCGACTACGCCGCAGGTAAAACAGACACCGCCTCTGCTGACGCGATAATAGAGTACGTTAAGTCTGAAGGTCTGGGGGTTGATTGGATCATCGAAACACATGTACATGCCGACCACATCTCAGCCGCTCCCTATCTCAAAGAGGAGCTTGGTGGCCAACTCTCGATTGGAGAGCATATCACCACAGTACAAGATGTCTTCGGTAAGGCGTTCAATGAAGGAACCGCTTTCCAACGAGACGGCAGCCAGTTTGACCACCTATTCAAAGATGAAGAGACCTTCAAGATTGGCAATATCGAAGGTCGCGCTCTGCACACCCCTGGGCACACGCCTGCCTGCATGAGCTACCTCATAGGTGATGCACTGTTTGTTGGCGACACGCTATTCATGCCAGACTACGGCACCGCACGCTGCGATTTCCCAGGCGGGGATGCACGTACTCTCTATGCATCCGTTAAGAAGATCTTCTCACTGCCTGATGAAACGCGTATGTTCATGTGCCACGACTACAAAGCACCGGGCCGCGACTACTACCTCAACGAGACCACAGTAGGCGAAGAGCGTCAGCACAACGTTCACGTCGGCGAAGGCAAAAGCGAAGCAGACTTCGTGAAGATGCGCGAAGAGCGCGACGCAACTCTTTCGATGCCTCGCCTGATCCTCCCCTCGGTCCAGGTCAATATGCGCGCGGGTCACATGCCAGAGCCAGAAGAGAACGGCCAGAGCTACCTAAAAGTACCCGTTAACCTTTTCTGATGGGCTTACTTGGGTCCTCCTTTTTTGGTGGGGACCCGACTGATTAGCACTAGCACAAACAGAGCCTTTGAGAGACTATCTGAAGTCCAAGGCTGTGGAACACAGCCTTAATAAAAAACAATAACAATTGGCTTTGCCTTACGGAGAACAAAATGGATTTACGTAAACTGACCCCCTTCCTGAGCGTCAGCCCCCAGATTACGGCTGAAGAGGTAGGAATCGCTGCCTCAATGGGTTTCAAAACCCTGATCTGTAACCGCCCTGAGAATGAGAGCGAAGATCAGCCCGAAATGCAGGGCATTATCGAAGCTGCAGAGCGCCAAGGTATGGCGTGGCATTACCAACCTGTTATCTCAGGCAAAGTGACTGATGAGGACGCGGCGGAATTCGGCGCGCTCCTAAAAGAGGTGCAGGGTCCGGTACTCGCTTTCTGTCGCACGGGAACGCGCTGTACAACACTATGGGCGTTGTCCGAATCAAATCATTTAGACCCCAATACGCTCCTCGAAACAGCGCAATCGGCCGGCTACGACCTAGCGGGTTTACGCTCTCGCCTTGAGGCTAACCATGCTGCGAGCAACCCCCAGGTAAAGATAGCGGGCCGTCGACATGAGATCATAATTGTTGGCGGCGGCGCTGGTGGTCAGTCAGTTGCAGCAAGCTTGCTGAAACGGCGTCCAGACCTAGATATCGCGATCATTGAACCGCGCAGCGAACACTATTACCAACCAGGTTGGACGCTCGTTGGGGGCGGTGTATTCGATCGTTCGGAGACAATCCGCCCAATGGCTGATGTCATGCCCAAAAAGGCCAAATGGATTCAGGCGGCGGTCTCTAGCTTTGAACCTGATCAACACCAGGTTGTACTTGAGGATGGCGAGCGTATTGGCTACCGCATTCTCGTTGTGGCACCGGGCCTATCCCTAAACTGGGAAGGCGTGAAAGGCTTGAAGGAGACACTCGGCAGTAACGGAGTGACCTCCAACTATATGGTCGATCTAGCCCCCTACACTTGGGAACTGGTACAGGCTATGAAGAGCGGTAAAGCGCTGTTCACCCAACCACCGATGCCAATTAAGTGTGCAGGTGCACCGCAGAAGGCGATGTACCTCTCGTGTGATCACTGGTACCGCAACAACCGCATTAACGATATCGATGTTGAGTTCTGCACATCCACGCCGGGTCTGTTTGGTGTTGCCGATTACGTCCCCGCGCTGATGGAATATGTGAAAAAGTATCAAGCCCAACTCAACTTCCAAACCACTCTGGTAGAAGTTGATGGCGCAAGTAAGACTGCACACTTTAAGCAGACCAATGCTGCGGGTGAAGTGAGTGATATCGAGAAGCAGTTCGATATGATGCACGTCTGCCCACCGCAGAAAGCGCCCGAGTTTATTGCTAATAGCCCACTTGCTGATGCGGCTGGCTGGGTGGATATCAGCCCTGAAACTCTGCAGCACGTGCGCTACGGCGATGTATTCGCACTGGGTGATGCAGGCAACTCACCCAATGCAAAAACGGCGGCAGCAGTGCGTAAACAGGCGCCTACTGTCGCTGAAAACGTGATTATGGCACTTAATGGCGAGGCGCCACGTGCAGTCTACGACGGTTACGGCAGCTGCCCACTTACAGTGGAGCGGGGCAAGATCGTCCTGGCGGAATTTGGTTACGGCGGCAAGCTGCTCCCGAGTTTCCCAAAATGGCTGGTCGATGGAACTCAGCCTTCAACGCTCGCTTGGATGCTTAAAGAGAAGCTTCTCCCTTGGCTCTATTTTGACGTCATGATGGAAGGTAAAGAGTGGCTGGCGGGGCCTAAAATTTTGCCAAAATCACCTAGCAAGCAAGAAGCGTTAGACAGTCAGAAGTAAGAACAACTAGGGGTACAAATGCTCGAACGTTACCTACCAATTCTGCAGTGGTTGCGAACCTATAACCGCGGCACCCTGACCAACGATTTGGTCGCCGCGCTTATCGTCACCATTATGCTGATCCCACAGTCACTCGCCTATGCTCTTTTGGCGGGTCTACCCGCGGAGGTTGGTCTCTATGCGAGTATTCTGCCCCTAGTCGCTTACGCCATCTTTGGTACGAGCCGCACACTAGCCGTAGGCCCGGTAGCCGTCGTCTCTTTAATGACGGCGGCTGCCGTTGGTAACCTAGCGCTTTCCGGTACGGCCGAATACCTTACAGCAGCTATCGCACTGGCGTTTATCTCTGGCCTAATGCTTATTCTGATGGGCGTGCTGCGTTTGGGAATGCTTGCAAACTTCCTTAGCCACCCAGTCATCTCAGGCTTTATAACCGCTTCAGGCATTATCATCGCTGCGAGCCAGGTTAAACATATCCTTGGAGTCAACGCCTCTGGACACAACATGCTTGAGCTACTCACCTCAATCGTTGAGCACAGTAGCGAGCTACACTGGCCAACGCTGATCATTGGCGTCAGCGCAACAGCGTTTCTCTTCTGGGTTCGTAAGAATCTGAAGCCACTGCTTATTAAGAGCGGTATGAATTCGCGCATGGCGGATATCCTCGCCAAAGCAGGCCCCGTTGCAGCTGTAGCCGCTACGACGCTGGTGACCTTCCTGTTCCACCTAGATCAAGGCGGCGTTAAGGTCGTTGGTGACGTGCCTACTGGCCTACCCGGTTTTGCGCTACCAAACTTCGATAGCGACCTATGGCAGCAGCTGTTTATCTCTGCCCTGCTTATCAGCGTTGTCGGCTTTGTTGAGTCGGTATCGGTCGCGCAAACGTTGGCCGCCAAACGCCGCCAACGTATAGACCCTAACCAAGAGCTTATTGGTCTTGGCGCCTCTAACGTCGCCTCATCGATCTCCGGTGGATTTCCGGTCACTGGCGGGTTTTCGCGCTCCGTGGTTAATTTTGATGCCGGGGCAGAGACACCGGCAGCAGGTGCATTTACGGCTGTCGGTATCGCCCTAGCAACACTGCTGCTTACACCACTTCTCTTCTTCTTACCGAAGGCGACGCTAGCTGCAACGATTATTGTTGCTGTACTCTCACTGGTTGATCTGGGCGCACTGAAACGTACTTGGGCTTACTCGCGCCCCGACTTTATCGCTATGGCGGCAACTATTCTGCTCACCTTAATTTCGGGCGTTGAAGCGGGAATTATCGCGGGTGTGAGCCTTTCTATTCTGCTCTACCTGCACCGTACCTCTAAGCCTCACAGCGCTCTAGTAGGACGGGTTCCGGGTACCGAGCACTTCCGCAACGTCGAGCGTTTCGACGTTGAGATCGATCACCGCGTGCTAACACTACGCATTGATGAGAGCCTCTACTTCGCTAATGCGCGTTACCTTGAAGACCGTGTCTACGATCTAATAAGCGCAAATAAAGAGGTGAAGGACTTTGTTCTGATGTGCCCCGCGGTAAACCTCATTGACGCCTCAGCACTTGAGTCGCTTGAAGCGATTAATCAGCGCCTCAAAGATTCCGGCGTGAGCTTTCATCTATCGGAGGTTAAGGGGCCAGTTATGGACAGACTCAAGCGTTCACACTTCTTAGATGAACTCTCCGGCAAGGTATTTCTGAGCCAGTACGAAGCCTGGGAGACGCTACGTACACATGACGACGCTCTAACGCAAAAAAGCACCGCTTAGCCTCTATTGAGGGGCGGTGCTCTCTCTGATCTGGCTGCTAACAGCTACCTGGGCTATTTGCGCTGCATGCACCCTCAGTACCCTCTACACAATCTACATTTAGAGGGCTGCTGAGGGGGCTAGTTAATTGGGTTTGACAATCAGCACAGGTGAGTCGGCCTGTGCTGCTACTCGGTTGGAGACCGAACCTAAGAGATCACGCGCCCTATCGCTTCCTTTGTGGCTAGCCATAACAATCAGATCCACCTGATGTTTTTTGCTCGCCTCAATAATTGAGCTGACCCTACCGCCCTCACTCAGAATTAGGTGCCAGGAGATATTCTGGTCAGGCTCGCCGAGCGCATCCTCAACAAACTCCTCAAGCTCCGCTTTGGCAACAGCGCGGATCTCGTCACGCGCACTATCGGGAAAGTAGTTCTCGACGATCGGCATCCTAAACCCCGGAATTACCAGCTCTACATAGAGCTCACCGCCCTTATCTAACAGCGCTACCGCCTGTTTCAAAGCTTGATCGGAGAAGCCCTGTTCCGCCAGATCCACTGGCACAAGTATGCGATTAAACATTAGCTTCCCCCTCCCTCTGACGGCGCGCAATCTGTATCCGCCCCAGACCAAAGAGCAACAGCAATGCAGGTATAAACATCAACTCTTTGGGGAGTCGATCCGATTCAGTAACCACAGCGGTTATCTGCCAATCAAAGTCGATGCCCGCCTTCTCAGCCTCACTGCCAAAGGTCATCGCATCAACGTTCCAACCCATTTCAGACTCACTCAGTGTAAGGCCGATATCACTCAGGCGTGTTTCAAAGTTCCCAGCATCGTTCGAGAGTAACAGCTGCACAACCTTATCAACCTGATCGCCTTCGAGAGTTTCACCTTCCACACGAATCTGTAGATACTCACCCGCCTTCATTGTCTCTAACTCTTGCACGAGTGCTGCAGGCGCCTTCTCCTCAAAGGGTGGATAGATCTGATCCCACCAGTAGCCTGGGCGGAACAGCGTAAACGCAACTAACAGCAACACCGCGCTCTCCCAGTAGCGGCTCTTGGTCAGCCAATAGCCCTGAGTAGCAGCAGAGAATGTCAGAATCGCAATAAGAGCACTGACGATGGTGAGCAGCAGATCGAAAACGCTCTCAATGCCAATCAACAACAGCTGGGTGTTGAAGATAAACATGAAGGGTAGCACCGCAGTACGTATATCGTAGGTAAAGCCTTGGATACCGGTTTTGATTGGATCGGCCCGACCGATCGCAGCAGCGGCAAAGGCCGCCAAACCTACCGGAGGCGTATCATCCGCAAGAATACCGAAATAGAAGACAAAGAGGTGCGCCGCAATCAATGGGATAACCAGACCGTTCTCTGCCCCTAGCGTAACGATAACCGGCGCCATCAATGTGGATACCACAATATAGTTTGCCGTCGTTGGCAGCCCCATCCCCAGAATGATACAGATGATCGCCGTAAAGATAAGAATCAAGATGAGACTGCCACCCGAGATATACTCAACGAACTCAGTCATCATCTGACCAAGGCCCGTCAACGTGACGGTGCCTACAATGATACCCGCTGCAGCAGTCGCTACACCGATACCGACCATGTTGCGCGCTCCTGTAATCATCCCCTCAATCAGATCATCCCAGCCAGCCACTATGCGTACCAACAGATTAGTCTCGCTGCGGAACCAGGCTTTGATGGGACGATGAGTGATCACCACAAGGATCAAGAACGCCACCGCGTAAAATGCAGACTGCTGTGGCGAGTACTGCTTAACAGCCAACGCCCAGAGCAGCACAATAATTGGCACACTAAAGTAGAGACCCGAAACAACCGTAGGTTTTACCTCAGGCAGTTTATCGAGTGATATGGCGGCATCATCGGTGGGTAGATCTGGATAGAGCGAGGCGTACTTAACCAGTGCCACATAGAGCGCCACCGATGCAGCGAAAAGCACCCAAGGCGCAAGCTCACCCAGATTTGCTTCAACAAAATGGGAGCCGTAATAGACCACTGCACCCAGTGCAAACAGCACCAACGTGCTGCTCAACCAGGTCATCATTCGCTGGACTACAGTCGGTTTGTGCAGGCGTTCAATCCCCTTCATTCCAAGTTTGACCGCCTCCAGATGCACGATATAGACCAGCGCGATGTAGGAGATTAGGGCAGGCAGTATGGCGTGCTTGATGACATCGATATAAGGGACACCGACATACTCAACCATAAGAAAAGCTGCGGCACCCATAATAGGGGGTGTCAGCTGACCATTGGTCGAAGCTGCAACCTCTACAGCGCCAGCTTTGGTCGCAGGGAAACCCACTCGCTTCATCAGCGGAATTGTAAAGGTACCGGTGGTTACCACGTTGGCTATTGAAGAGCCTGAGATAATGCCGCTTAGTCCAGACGCCACTACAGCCGCCTTTGCCGGCCCGCCACGCATATGACCTAGCAGTGCAAAGGAGACCATGATCAGATAGTTACCCGCCCCAGCGCGGTCCAAAAGCGAGCCCAGCAGAACAAACAGGAACACAAACGAGGCAGATACACCCAGGGCTACGCCGAAAACACCTTCGGTGGTAAGCCACTGATGTGAGGCGACCTTGGAGAGGCTAGCCCCTTTGTGCGAAATAACATCAGGCATGTACTGCCCAAGAAAGGTGTAGCTTAGAAAGACCACCGCTACTATCAGGAGCGGCAATCCCAGAGATCGACGGGTGGCCTCCAGTAGCGTCAAAATACCCGCAACTGCCATCACCATATCCATAGTAGTCGGCGCGCCTAGCCGGTTGGCCAACTCGTTGCGTACTATCAACAGATAGAGTGCGGCACTTGCCGCGATAAAGCCAAACACCCAATCTAGGGGCGTCATACGGTCACGACTCGCCTTTGCGCTTCCGGGAAATAGCGCAAACGCCAGAAATGCGGCAAAGGCCAGATGGATAAATTTAGCCTGATCTTCGTTCAAAGTGGC
>JABXHP010000121.1 GCA_013373575.1 Oceanospirillaceae bacterium
AACTCAGCCCAAGCGCACGAGCTACTGCACTGGCTACGTGCCTTCGCCGAACCACGGCGTCTCGATCTGATCCGTACAGCGCTGGCCACCCCTGCTCTGGCCCTTAGCCACGACAGACTCGAAGCGTTCAATGCCGATGAGATGGTGTTAGGTGAGATTCTAGAGCAGTTTGAGGGCTATCAAACGCATTGGCAGCGTAACGGTCTGTTCGCCACGCTACGCCTCTTTCTCAATGATTACGCGGTTCCGGCCCGGCTACTGGCAGCTGGCGATGAGCGTGGCTTAACCGATATCCTTCATCTTGGCGAGATACTTCAAGCCGCCAGCATGCAGTTGGACGGTGAGCATGCACTGATACGCCAGTATGAACAGATGCTGCTCAGCGCTGAGGAGGAGCAGGATCATCTCAACATGCGCCTTGAGAGCGATGCGAACTTGGTTCAAGTTGTCACCGTACACAAATCAAAGGGGCTGGAGTATCCGCTCGTATTTCTGCCGTTCGGTACTAGCCTGCGCAGCAT
Source organism: Oceanospirillaceae bacterium (assembly GCA_013373575.1). GTDB lineage: Bacteria > Pseudomonadota > Gammaproteobacteria > Pseudomonadales > Balneatricaceae > Marinobacterium_E. The sequence continues at coordinate 522 of JABXHP010000121.1, forward strand.
GATGGACGAGAAGGATTTTGTCCGTTACCACAACAAGATGCGTGTCTGGGAGAACCACTTCAATCCTACCGATGAGCAGCGACAGGCGGCCGATCATGAGCGTCTCGCAGAAGACCTGCGCAAGCTCTACGTTGCGCTTACTCGTGCCAAGTATGGGATGTGGGTGGGCGCGCCAGCCACAAAGTTCTGGACCCAGAGTGCGCTGGGCTATGCACTCGGTGCTAAGGATCAAGATTCAGGCGAAATCAGCCGCTATCTGCACACTCTTGCAGAGGCCGATCACATTGAAGTGATTAGCGAGCCTGAGGCCTCCGACACCAGCTACACCCCTGTAGGTCAGTTAGAACTTGGAGAACCACTCAGGGCCAATATCGAACTGCAGCAGAATTGGTGGATTGCGAGCTACTCGCGCATACAGTATGAAGCCAAGACGCTGAGCGATATCGATGACGCAAGCACCGAGAAACGCGTTGAGGAAGCTGATGAGGAGAGCTCAAAGGCAGACGTAGAAGTCCAGCTTGCAGGTTACCACGCGTTCATTAAAGGGGCTGGGCCCGGCGACTTTTTGCACAATATCCTCGAGTGGTGCTGTAACCAAGGCTTCAACGAGGTTATGCAGCAACCGCAACGCCTAAAAGAGGAGATTGAGAAGCGCTGCGAAGCGAAGAACAGCGCTGACTACAACCCAGCACTTATCACTCAGTGGATAGAGGCGCTATTGAGCACCCCTTTCCAGTTACCCAACAAAAGCCAGACCAGCCTCATGTCGCTGGCCAAAGCAAAGGCGGAGATGGAGTTTTGGTTCGAGGCCAAAGATCTGGACGTCCAAAGACTGGATCAACTGGTTAATGAGCTCGCGCCAAGTAGGCTTGCACGCCCTGCAGTAAAAGAGCTGCACTTTAATGGCATGCTCAAAGGCTTTATCGACCTCAGCTTCGAACATGAGGGGCGATATTATGTGCTCGACTATAAATCGACCTTTTTGGGTAATGATGACAGTGCCTACACGCTTACTGCAATGGAAGCCAAGACCGTTGAAAAACGTTACGACCTGCAATACATCATCTACACCCTCGCCCTGCACCGTTACCTAGGCAGTCGGTTACCGGATTACGACTACGAGGTTCATATAGGCGGTGCCATGGTGATGTTTCTTCGAGGAGTTAACGGAGAGAACGCAGGCATCTACTGCGATCGACCACCGAAGAAGCTAATCGAGCAGATGGATAGGCTATTTAGCGGGGTCGAACTGTGAGTACCAAAATGAGAGCGATTCTCGAGACTTGGCTGGAATTAGAGTGGATTCGCGCTGTTGATCTGCAGTTTGCCTTGCACCTAAGCGGACTTGCACATGCCCAAAAGGCGCAAGAGCCAGCGCAACAAGAGCAGCTGACGTTGCTACTCTGCCTGCTTAGCCATCAGGTTGGCCGCGGGCACGTCTGTATTGAACTCGATGCATTGTGCGCAAACCCCAGCCTTACCCTCGCTATACCGCCCCAAGATAGACGCTACTCTCTACAGCAACGCGAACTACTTAGGCGAGCACAGGAGCAGCAGAGCGAGGAGTGGAGCCCAGCTCAATTACTGGCAGCGCTCGGTGCTGAGCAGATCAGTGAGATCCTATTGCACTCAGGGCTCGCCTCAACTGGTGAAGAGGTGACGCCTCTTGTGTTGCAGCAAGGACGGCTCTATATGCGGCGTTACTGGCTATACGAACGAGCCATTGCCGATGCAATTCAGGCCCGCCTGAACCTCAGGGAAGGCCTTGAGGAGCCTGAATCAATGCAATCGCAACAGCTCAAGAGAACCCTTGCAAGGCTCTTCAAGCCCAGCGATGGCGCTGACTACCAGCGGGCAGCCTGTGCGCTTGCAGCTCGCAGCCGCTTTAGCCTGATAACGGGTGGGCCGGGCACAGGTAAAACAACCACCGTTATCAAGCTGCTGGCACTCCTGCAATCGATGGCCGCTCAAGACCCTGCTACTGAGGGGCGCAAATACCAGATTGAGCTTGCAGCCCCCACCGGGAAGGCAGCAGCGCGGTTGAACGAGTCGATACGCTCTGCCATCGACCAGCTCCCCTTTGAGTCATTCGACGGGGAACTTAAACCCGCCGATCTGCCAACTAAAGTGCGAACGCTGCACCGTTTGCTCGGTTCTCGGCGTTACAGCCGAGAGTTTCGTCACAATTTAGACAACCCGCTCGCACTGGATGTACTCGTTATTGATGAGGCCTCAATGGTGGACCTGAGTATGCTCGCGGCAGTGGTTGCTGCGCTGCCAGACCACGCCCAATTGATACTCATCGGGGACCAAGACCAGCTCGCATCAGTCGAGGCTGGTTCTGTGCTGGGTGAACTCTGCGCGCGCTCTCGTGACGGGCACTACCTGCCGGAGACCCTCAACTGGTTGGCACAGGTCGCAGAGGTGCAGGCTCCCGTACACCTAGAGGACAAGAGCGGTACTCCCTTGGACCAGTCCGTAGCAATGCTGCGCCATAGCTACCGCTTTGATGCCAGCTCGGGGATCAGCAAGCTGGCACAGGCTATCAATACTGGAGTGGATCTCAAGCAGACACTCGCCGAGTGCCATCAGCAAAAGTACAGCGATATAGCCTTTCTACATCCCGAGAGGAAAACACAAACGGAGGCAAATGAGGCACTCCTCAAGCTGTTAGAGCAGCACGCCTGTAAGGGTTATGCGGGCTATTTACGACTCGCACACAGTGCCGATTTAAGTGAGCAGGAGCGCAATAGAAGCGCTAAAGAGATCCTCGAGGCCTACACACACTTCCAGCTACTCACTCCCCTGCGTCAGGGGGACTTTGGCGTAAGCGAGCTCAACCTTAGAGTCACCCGCCAACTACACCAGCAAGGCGCGATTGATAGCCAACAGGAGTGGTACCACGGCCGCCCAATTATGGTCAGCGCAAACGACTATAACGTTGGGCTGATGAACGGTGACATCGGGATCTGCCTGAACATCGATGCTCGCCCCCTCATCGCCTTCATGCCGGCTGATGCCGATGGGCAGATTCGCTGGATACCTCCAAGTCGACTACCAGCCCATGAGACAGTATTCGCAATGACGGTGCACAAGTCGCAAGGCTCTGAGTTTACGCATTGCTCTCTGGTAATCCCACCACAGGATAGCCCGGTACTGACGCGAGAGCTGGTCTATACAGCGATTACCCGCGCCAAGAGAGAATTCTCATTGCTCTGCGATAAGCCGGCACTCCTCCCAAAAATTGCTCAGCGACGCACTGAACGCGCCAGCGGATTGGGAGAGGCGATGTTTGGGGTGCCTTTGACCGAGGGGGAAGAGTTTAAGCCGGAGACGGCGGGGAGCGAAAAACCGACCGATCGAGATGGGCAGTTGGATCTTTTCTAAGGTCACCAACTGGCGCGAAACCGCGCAGATATGCTCGGTTCTCCGTCATTTGATTTAATTAGATGAACTGATCAAACGCGCAATCTGCTGGAGTTTTTTTTCCAAGGAGGCGAAGGCATCGAGTGCATCCTGACTCCGTAGAATCTGCACCCTAAGCTCAGCCGCTTCATGTTGCTGCATACGGACAAATTCAGATAGTTCAGCCAGAAGAATGCGCTTCGAGGTTAGACTGATATCTTGCTTACAGTCACCCGTTACCTCTTCAATCCTGCGACTAACACCTCGAACCAGACGCTGCATCTGCTGCAGGATTTGTTGATCTTCAGACATAATGGAGCTCCGCCTAAAACCCAGTATAGCGCCCAGGCTTGTGATTAACCGTCAGTACGAAGTTCAGAACGACGGCACCCGTTACCGATACCAGCAGCAACCAAGGAGGTATTAACCATAAACCCGCCACAACGATACTGACGTCCAGTGCCATCTGCGTTTTGCCAACTGGGATGCCATAACGATCCTGGATGTAGAGCGCTAGAACGTTGAAGCCCCCCATACTCGCCTTGTGACGAAAGACAATTAGCAGCCCCATCCCCACCAGCAAACCACCGCCTACTGCTGCGAAGATTGGGTCAATTGCATCAATCTTTAGCCAAATGGGGATAAATTCAGCCATTATGGAGACCAAGAACACAGCGAACAGCGTTTTAAGGGTAAAGCGCCAACCCATACGTTTAACGGCCAAGATGTAAAACGGCAGGTTCACGCAAAAGAGTGTCAGGCCGAAATTCAAACCTGTGGAGTAGTGAATTAAGATCGCCAGCCCGGTCGTTCCGCCCGTCAGCAAACCAGCCTGCTTCAGAAAAAGCACCCCCAATGCCACCGCTATCGCGCCAGTGAAGATAGCCTGAAGGTCCTCGAATAGAGTGTGTTTATTCGCTTCGCTCATGTGCGCTGCGCCAGCATCTGTTTTATCTCAGCCAGTTCAGCCTTGAGGTCAGCGATAGTTGGTTCATTGGCGGCTTCTGCCTCTTCGCGCATGATGCGCTCATGCTCTTCGTTCATCACATTCACGACAATACCGATCACCATATTGAGGAAGGCAAAGGCGGTGAGGAAGATGAACGAGAGGTAGTAGACCCAGCTCATTGGGTAGACGGTCATGGTTTCGTACATTACATCGGTCCAGTCCTCAAAGGTCATCACGCGGAACAGCGTCAGCATTGAGACGGCAACATCACCCCAGAGCGTGGGATTAATCGTATGGAAGAGCGTGGCTCCGACCGCGGCATAGACGTAGAAGATGATAAACATCAGCAGCAACACATAGCCTAGTTGCGGCAGCGCTTTCACAAGTGAATTCAACAACATGCGCAGTTCAGGAATGATCGATACCATACGCAGCACACGGAAGACACGCACTAAACGCGCAACCAAGGCGGTATCTGTCTGGCTAATCGGGATTAGACTAATCGCAACAACCAGGGTATCGAAAACATTCCACGGATCATGGAAAAAGCGGCGCTTATTCTCATGCGCAATGAAACGCACGCTGAGCTCCAGCAAAAAGAAGATAGTAACCGCGATATCCAACCAGTAGACGACCAGCTCACCAGTGGCTGATAACTGAAAAGTCTTCGCACCCACCAACAGGGCCGAACCGATGATGACGGCGATAACCGTGAACTCAAAAATCTTATTTGAACGGATGCGTACAAAGGCATCAAGTAATTGACTGGAACTGCTCATAGCTGAACCCGGATTAGTAGGAAATTAGCGCGTAGATTATTGAATAGAGACGCACAGAACAACACCTGGGTGAAATTGAAAGAGTTGAAGCATCCCAGGGGCTATCAACTCAGAGCCGGCCCACAAGCCGGGAATTGCCCAGAGCAGTGAGTCTATTGCATCTTCATCTAACGTCGGAACTCTGTGGTGTGTTCATTGAGTATGCCACAAGCAAATGAAGATACAGTGATTGACGATGCACTTGTAGAATAGGCTAACAATGAGCGCCGAGCTCTGATTGAACTCGGCGCTTATAGTATTGGTGGGGCTAAATTAGTTAGAGATGCTGGTTGTGCGCAGGTATGGCAGTTTGATGTCGATCTGACCAAACTTCTCTTTTGCCTGCTCATCATTCAGCGACAGCGCAACAATTACATCCTGACCGGTCACCCAGTTAGCTGGGGTCGCGATCGGTTCTCCGTAAGTTGCCTGGAGTGCATCCAGTGAGCGCAATACTTCAGCAAAGTTGCGACCAACGGACATCGGATAAGTCATAGCAAGCTGCAGTTTTTTGTCCGGGCTGAAGATAAATACAACGCGAACGCTCGCAGAATCTGCCGCAGTACGGCCGTCGGGCAGGTAAGCATCGGCTGGCAACATATCCAGTGCCTTAGAAACGGCCAGATCGTCATCAGCGATGATCGGGAAGCCCGCTTTCGCACCTGAGTATTTCTCGATGTCGGCTTTCCACTCAACGTGCTCTTCAACACCATCGACGGAGAGGCCGATCACTTTGGTGTTACGCTTTTCCCACTCGTCAGCCAGTTGTGCTACCGCGCCGAATTCGGTCGTACATACCGGTGTGAAATCTTTTGGGTGGCTGAAAAGGATGGTCCAGTTGTCGCCAATAAAATCGTGCAGTTTGAAGTTACCCTGATCAGTTACCAGGTCAAGGTTAGGTACTACATCATTGATACGTAAAGCCATGATTAGATCCTCGTGTGTTGGATTTTTAATCTGTTTGGTTATTAAGTGAGATCATAATCGCATATGAAATACGATACGTAAAATTAATGATTACGATTGAATCGATAAAAATACACAATATAACAAGGTGGTGATTCAAACAGTGCCTGGGTGACCTTGTCGATCCCCCTCTTCGCCAAATGCTATCTGAACTCGTGCGATAGGCGGGAATGGAGTCGACTAGAGCACATCGCTTTTTAGCCAACAGCTACTTTTTAAAAAGCGATTGCCGCAGCGCGGGTCGCGATGAGTCTTCCCTGTACTCTTTAGATTTAGGTTTAGTCTCTTTCTGCTTTTTGTTGGCGGCCCGCGCCCGCTTAGAAGGATTGCGCTGCTTCTCCGAGAGGTAGCCCCCCTCCATCAACTTGCCATTCTCGAAGGTTGGAACAGGCTGCAGTTGAAGAGGCTTGCCTATCAGGTCCGATATCGCTTTGAGAAAACGGCGCTCATCACCACCGACAAGTGATATGGCGTGGCCTTTCATACCTGCTCGCCCCGTGCGACCGATACGGTGGACGTAGGCTTCAGGCTGATTCGGCAAATCAAAGTTCACAACCTGCGGTAGTGCCTCTATGTGCAGGCCGCGCGCGGCAACATCAGTGGCTACGAGTACACGCACCTCTCTATCGGTAAACTGCTTCAGAGCTGCTAAGCGGTCACGCTGGCTGCGATCACCATGTATCGCGGCAGCACTGATACCCTCCTCTTGAAGGGACTCAGTGAGCGCATCTGCACCCGCTTTGGTTCGTGTAAATACTAACGTCTGCTGCCAGTTACCCGCTTTGATAAGGAAAGCGAGAACGTCTGCCTTATCACCACGCTCAACCGCATAGATGCTCTGTTTAACCTGTTTACTGGCAGAGTTACGGGCTGCAATGGCGATCCGCTTGGGTTCTGTTAGTAGCTTCTCTGCTAAAACCTCAACCGACTCATTCAAGGTGGCCGAGAAGAGCAGTGTCTGTCGCTGTTCAGGAATAAGATCGAGGAGTTTACGAATATCGTCGATAAAACCGAGGTCGAGCATCCGATCGGCTTCATCGAATACCAACATCTCCACCTGCGCCAAAGAGATCACCTCATGGCGGATAAGGTCAAGAAGTCGTCCGGGCGTTGCCACCAAGATGTCGGCGCCACGCTTGAGTTTGCGAATTTGATTATCAAAACGAACTCCACCATAGATGGAGACAACGCGCATCTTCAGCGCACGGCCGTACTCCAATGTGTCATCGGCCACCTGGACAGATAGCTCACGCGTCGGTACCAGCACCAAGCCTCGAATCGGACGGTACTCGCCCTCCTCGTGGCTTTTGCTCAATCGCTGAATCATCGGCAGGGCGAAACTTGCGGTTTTACCTGTACCCGTCTGAGCCTCGGCAACGAGATCCCGACCTTTCAACGCGACAGGTATCGCCTGCTGCTGCACAGGCGTAGGCTCTGAGTACTCGAGCGTACGTAGGGTCTCGAGAAGTTCTGAGCGAAGACCAAGATCAGAAAAGCCTGTCATGTCGTACCTTAAGAAGATGTAATTAGGCGCTTATTTTACCGAGTCGCACTGAGTGCAGCACGTGTTTTTAAACGGCACTTGATGTGTAGAGTCTGAAGCGGAACGACAGAGTGCTAGGGAACCGATGCACTAGCCGTTAAAATCCACGTAAACCTCTCAGAGACAGAACTCATGCCACAACCCTCCCGCGCCGATGCCCGCGCTACTAAAGGTAAACTTAGCGCCCTGCGCCCGGTCCTTGGCTTTATCGCCCCCTACCGTTGGCGCGTTGCGGGTGCAGCGCTTGCGTTGATGTTCACCGCCGGCGTTACGCTATCGATTGGCCAAGGGATACGGCTATTAATAGATGGGGGCTTCGCTTCAAACTCAGCTTCAGCCCTAGCGGAGTCGGTTGAGTTCTTTATGATTTTGATACTGTTACTCGCCCTCGGTACCTTTACCCGATACTACTTGGTCTCTTGGATTGGGGAGCGCGTCACCGCGGATATGCGCAAAGCGGTCTTCAATCACATTATTTCGCTGCACCCGGCCTTCTTCGAATCGACCTCAAGCGGCGAAATTCAGTCGCGTATCACCACCGATACAACTCTCATTCAGACGGTTGTTGGCTCATCGGTATCGGTGGCCCTGCGCAACCTGCTGATGTTTCTCGGTGGCATCATTTGGCTCTTTGTTACCAATGTTAAGTTCACCCTGATACTACTGGGCACTGTGCCTTTAGTGGTGATTCCAATCCTTATTTTTGGTCGCAAAGTACGTCAGTTATCTCGCAGCACACAGGACAAAATCGCCGATGTGGGAAGCTATGTGAACGAATCACTATCCAATATTAAGACGGTACACGCCTTCAATCACCAAGCAGAGGATCGTCAGCGTTTCGGCGCTCATGTGGAAGATGCTTTCAATATTTCGGTCGTTAGAATCAAACAGCGAGCCTGGCTGACTGTCGCAGTCATCGTGCTGGTGTTTGGGGGTATTTCGGTGCTGCTCTGGATTGGCGGGCAGGATGTACAGTCCGGCGCCATCAGCGGCGGTGAACTAGCCGCCTTCCTCTTTTACGCCATCATGGTGGCAACTGCCATGGCATCTATCAGTGAAGTGATGGGTGACCTGCAGCGTGCGGCAGGCGCTACCGAGCGCCTTATCGAACTACTAAACGTCACCAACCTGATCACACCGCCGGCGGGCAACAAGAGACTGCCAAACAGCGCACAGGCTGATATCAGTATTGAGGCGATCAGTTTTAGTTACCCGACGCGACCCGACCACCAAGCGATCAGTCAACTCTCACTAGAAATTGGACGCGGAGAGACACTCGCGCTTGTAGGCGCATCAGGTGCGGGTAAATCAACGCTAATTGATCTTCTACTGCGTTTTTACGATGTTCAACAAGGTAGGATCGCCTTCGATGGCATCGATATCCGCGATATCGATCCGCTGGAGCTGCGTGAGCAGATTGGTTTGGTACCGCAGATGCCAACGCTCTTCAGTGGAACGGTGCTCGATAACATCCGCTACGGTACGCCCAACGCATCTCAGGCAGAGGTGATTGAGGCGGCTAAAGCCGCTTACGCACACGAATTTATCGAACGCCTGCCCAACGGCTACGTGTCACAAGTGGGCGAGGCAGGTGTACGCCTCTCCGGGGGGCAGCGCCAGCGTCTGGCAATCGCTCGCGCGATACTGAAGGACCCTCAGCTACTACTGCTCGATGAGGCGACCAGTGCACTTGATGCGGACTCCGAGCATATGGTGCAAAAGGCCCTCGATAGCCTGACGAAAGAGCGTACGACTCTGGTTATCGCCCACCGTTTAGCCACCGTGGTCAATGCAGATCGAATCGCGGTGCTAGATCAGGGGCAGCTGGTGGCGACGGGCACTCACTCCGAATTAATAGAGAGCAATTCGCTCTACAAGCGCTGGGCTGAATTGCAGTTCGGTAAGTGAGATTTACTCTACCCAAGCTCAGCAAGTTTCTGAGTTTGACGCCTTACCAACCGATCGATATCCCCAATATCTGTAGCGGAGAGCTTGGGCCCCGGTTTTCGAATTGCCGCACTGGATATAACGCCACGCTGTGCCAATAGGTGTTTGCGCACCGCTAAACCAATACCGGGTTGTTGCTCATAGCGAGACAGCGGCAAGTAGGCATCGAAGAGGTCATGTGCCCGCTCGATATCACCCTTGGCGTGGGCAGCCACAACATCCACCATCATCTCTGGATAAGCGAAGCCGGTCATCGCACCATCGGCGCCTCGAGAGAGCTCTTCCGGCAGGAACAGACCTCCACCATTACCTGTGAGTATAGATACACGCCGCGCCGCTCCACTGTCGCTAGCTGCTCGGTAGGCACTGAGCTTGGCCAGCCCGGGGGAGTCTTCATGTTTTAGCATCACACAGGTAGGTGAGTTCTCGAAAATACGCAGTATGACGGAGGCGGACATCTTAACGCCGGTAGAGACAGGATGGTCTTGCAGCACCCAGGGCACATTCGGCCCGAGGGTTTCAGTGACCATATCGAAGTAGCCAATAATCTGATCGTCTGTCATCATGCTACCAGGAGGGGCAACCATAACACCGGATGCACCAAGATCCATCACACTCTCAGTTAACTCTTTCATCGGCGCAAAACCGGCCGCAGACGCACCTACAACCACGGGTACCTTGCCGTCGACACGCTTGAGCACCTGCTTAACAAACAGGCGAGACTCCTGTGCCGTCAGTTTGGTCGCCTCACCCATAATGCCCAGCACGGTCAGCCCTGTGACGCCTGACTCTAAACAGAAATCCACCATGCGATCGGTACTGTCAAGATCGAGTGCGCCTGAATCGGTGAAGGGCGTAACGGTAATGAGGTAAACGCCTTTAGCGCTGGCATCTAATGTTTTCACAACAAACTCCTAAACCTGTTATTGAGTAAGGCATAGCCTTGTTTAACGCATCTCCCGTAACAGTCGATCTATCTCGAATACATGCTCATCCTCCTCACCCTGCTGACGCAGCGCATCAGCCAGGCGGTGCACGTATTCAGTGTTGGGGCCGCTGGGGCCGACACTCTTGGATATCTGCTGCGCTATAGCTTCGATGGGTGCTTCACCCAGAAACGCGGGGTTATCTGGCTTGCCGATGTATACAACACCCTGTTTGAATTCACCGTTGCCGAAGTAGAGGGTCTGTATAGAGCGCAGGTAGCCGTTCTTCTCTCGGTGGTCGAGGTGATCAAAAACATCCAGAGTGACACGGTAGGCAATGCCAAAGCAGCGAGCATTTGGCACTTCGATTAGGGTGAGAACGCGTCCCGGCTGTTCGGGCGTGCCGCGGTGGTCGTGACTACCTTGCCAAAAGCGCCGCTGCCAACCGGTGATGTGAGCTGTTGCCGACTCTGCATAGGGGAAGTCGACCTTGTAGATTAGTGAGCCGTAACCGAAGAGCCAGATCTCATCCAGCGCTTCGATGTCGCTGCGGTCGGCGTTGATTGTGCGGGTATCGTGGCTCAGCATAATCTCAATCGTCGTTCTAGTTGCTCAGTGTGCTGCGCGATAGGTCGGACGCAGGGACAGCATAATCGCACAACAAACTGCGCTCCTAAAGTGGATGGTCGTTAGGCGTTCTTCTCTAATTTTAGGTAGTTATCTATCCCTTTGATCTGATCTTCGGCGTGGTGGTTCACATAGAGCACTGTAGTTTCGCCCGCTTCACAGATCTTCTCAATCAGCGCTAGCACCAGCTGACGGTTCATATCATCAAGCCCCAGACAAGGCTCATCAAGAATCAGCAACGGCGGATGCTTAACCATAGCACGCGCAATCAAAAGTAGACGTTGATCACCGTAGGAGAGCTTGTTAAAAGAGTCGTCGGCGCGATCTGTCATGCCTAACAGAGCGAGCCACTTATCCGCGATCGCCTTCTGCGCATCGGTCGACTTGGTGTACATACCGATGCTGTCAAAGAAGCCGGAAATTATTACGTTCTTACAGCTTACGCTAACACGATACTCCCACTGTAGGGCGCTGGAGACGTAGCCAATAAATTGCTTAATCTGCCAGATCGACTCGCCGTTTCCGCGCTGAAAACCAAAGACAAAAATATCGTTCACATAACATTGCGGATGGTCACCGGTTATCAGTGATAGCACACCGGTTTTGCCACTACCGTTGGGCCCACTAAGCTGCCAATGCTGACCGCGCTCAATCGTCCAGTTCAACTTATCCACAATCACCGTATCACCATACTTGATTGTGGCATCGGTAAGCCGAACCAGCGGTTTCGCCGAGTCGAGTTGGGGTAGTGAGTGCGCAGGATCAGTCTCAGGTACCTGCAGGTCTGTCGTTTTCAGATGCAGGAGTTGGTACAGCTCAGCATAAGCCGCGTCATCACTGCGATCAACGGTGAATGAGAGCGTACCCGCATCGCCCGGACGCTTCTCGGTGTAGGCGATATGAGTAATGAACTCTGGCATCTCGTCGAAGCGGTTGAGCACCATCACCATCGGGGTTGTCTCGATAATCGACGCTAAATGCGCCTGCAACATCGACAGCGTATCGGCATCTAGGCCGTCGAACGGTTCATCGAGCACCAACAGGTCCGGTTGGTTCGCCAGCTCACGAATCAGCATCATCTTGCGAGTCTCACCAGTCGAGAGCTTACGGAATGCTCGGTCCATAAGATGCGAAAGCCCGAACTTGACCACCAGTTCTTCCGCAAGAGCCCTATCCGCCACATAATCAAAGATCATTTCTCTAACGGGCGTGCCCTCGGAGATAACATCCATGATGTCTGCATCATCTTTCTTCAACTCCTTGGCAATCAGCTCCTTCTGCACCTCGAAAGAGACCAGACCCACGCGCGCAGGAAGGCCCTCAACACTGCCTGACTGGATTTCACCAAAGCCGGCTAAAATCGCAGCGAGTGCTGACTTGCCCGAACCGTTGGTACCGGTGATCACCCAGTGCTGTTCAGGCTCTAGGGTCCAGTTGATATCGAGCAGATCAAAGCGCTCTTCGAAGTTAACATGCAGGTTCTCTAAACGTATTGCAGATGCCATAAGGATTACCTAAACGCTTACCTAAGCGGTTGCTTAAAAGAGAAGTTCAAAAAAGGTGACGCGTGATTTAACGTCCGATAAAACAAAGCCGAGTGCTCCTTACGAGGCACCCGGCTTATCGAGATCTAATTTCTTCTCAGAAATTAAACAATCTTCTTCATGTCAGACATATAGCCACGCAGCTTAGTACCGATCTTCTCAACTGGGTGAGCGCGCAGAGCAGCGTTCACTTCTATCAGACGAGCATTATCTACACCGTTGTCTTCAACACTCAGGCCACGACCGATAACGTCAGACTTGATGCCCTTCATGAAGTCACCCAAGAGTGGAAGACACGCATGGTTGTACAGGTAGCAGCCGTACTCAGCCGTATCAGAGATAGTAGCGTTCATTTCGTACAGTTTTTTACGTGCGATAGTGTTGGCGATCAGCGGAGTTTCGTGCAGAGACTCGTAGTATGCTGATTCGTCGATGATGCCAGCAGCAGTCATCGTTTCGAACGCCAGTTCAACGCCCGCTTTAACCATTGCAACCATCAGGATACCGTTGTCGAAGTACTCTTGCTCAGAGATCTCCATGTCACCTGCTGGAGTCTTCTCGAAAGGAGTCTCAGCAGTCTCTGCGCGCCAGCCCAGCAGGTTCTTGTCGTCGTTAGCCCAGTCTTCCATCATCACGCGAGAGAAAGTACCGTCCATGATGTCGTCCTGGTGCTTGTTGTACAGCGGACGCATGATCTGTTTGAGCTCTTCAGACAGATCGAAAGCTTTAATCTTAGCTGGGTTAGAGAGACGGTCCAGCATGTTAGTCACGCCGCCGTACTTGAGTGCTTCAGTGATAGTTTCCCAACCGTACTGAATCAGTTTAGATGCGTAGCCAGGGTCGATACCCTCTTCCACCATCTTGTCGAAGCAGAGCAGTGAACCAGTCTGCAGCATGCCACAAAGGATCGTCTGCTCACCCATCAGGTCAGACTTAACTTCAGCGATGAAAGATGACATCAGAACGCCAGCTTTGTGTCCGCCAGTACCTACAGCGTACGCCTTAGCCAGTGCCAGACCTTCGCCTTTAGGATCGTTGTCTTCATGCACAGCGATCAATGTTGGAACACCGAAGCCACGTACGTATTCAGCACGAACTTCTGAACCCGGGCACTTAGGTGCAACCATGATTACAGTCAGGTCGTCACGGATCTGCATGCCTTCCTCAACGATGTTGAAACCGTGAGAGTAAGAGAGGCAAGCGCCCTGCTTCATCAGAGGCATTACTGCGTTAACAACCGCAGTGTGCTGCTTATCTGGAGTCAGGTTAAGAACCAGGTCAGCCGTTGGGATCAGCTCTTCGTAAGTACCTACGGTGAAGCCGTTTTCAGTTGCGTTTTTCCATGACTGACGCTTCTGTTCAATTGCTTCTGCACGCAGAGTGTAAGATACGTCTAGACCTGAATCGCGCAGGTTAAGACCCTGGTTCAGACCCTGAGCACCACAACCGATAACAACAATCTTTTTGCCTTTGAGCGCATCAACGCCGTCAGCAAATTCAGACATATCCATGAAGCGACATTTTGCCAGCTGAGCAAGCTGCTCACGCAGTGGCAAAGTGTTGAAGTAGTTAGCCATGCTTAACACATCCCAATTTTGGTGAAATTAACGACGCTGCAGTACCGGTTGGCAGTGGCAGAGACGCGAAAGCGTGCAATGTACAGAAACCTAATCTTTTCGTAAATTGATATATTTGCAAAACAATGTCCCATTTTTCGCAATGAAGGCCACACAAGGGTAGGATGGCAGAATGAATATCAAAACGCTCAGCCACTTTCTGGCATTAGCAGACACCCTGCACTTCGGTCGTGCCAGTGAGCAGTGCCATATCAGCATCTCGGCACTATCGCGCAATATCCGTCAACTCGAAGATGAGCTGGGGGTTAGCCTATTTAACCGCGATAACCGCACCGTAGAACTAACCACTGAAGGGCAGCGGTTCTTGCAATACGCGCGCGACACCGCGAGCGAGTGGAATCTTATTCGCCACGAGTTAACTGACAAGTCAGGACAGTTAAGTGGAGAGATCAGCATCTACTGTTCAGTGACAGCGAGTTACTCGTTTCTGTATGAGCTGCTAAACCGCTTCCGCCCAGTACATCCCGGCATCGAGATCAAGCTGCACACCGGCGACCCCGATCGCGCCATCGCACGTATTTTGGACGGCAATGAAGAGGTGACCATCGCTGCAAGACCCGCCACTGTGCCCCGCGGTTTGGCCTTCAAACCCATTACACAGTCGCCGCTGCTTTTTATTGCGCCCCTGCAGCCACAGCCAAACCTACTCACTACGTCACCCAAAACTACCGCCGACTGGTCGCGTGTACCAATGATCTTGTCCGAGGCTGGGGTTTCGCGAGGTCGAGTGGAAGAGTGGTTCCGTGAACAGGGCATTGTTCCAAATATCTATGCTCAGGTAGCGGGTAACGAGGCGATCGTCAGCATGGTGAGCCTAGGCTTTGGTATTGGCGTGGTTCCAAAAATCGTATTGGATAACAGCCCACTCGTAGAGCGCGTCCAAATTTTAGATGCGCAGCCAGCACTCGAGCCCTTCGATATCGGCCTATTTACGCTAAAACGTAACCTCAAGAACCCACTCGTTGCGGCATTCTGGGAGCTAATGTAGTGTTCGGAATACGCGCTCGGCAAAGTGTCGTACGCAATAGACCGGTGAGAGGGCCCCTCTGTATGCAAAGTCTGCAAAAAATACTCACTAATCTGCCCCTAGCACTCTTGGGCCTAACCCTCTCCAGCCACTCATTGGCGCAAGAGCCCTTTCTGCATCCCCACTGCTTTGCCGACTTCAGCAACTCGATGTTTTCTGGGGAGGGCGTGGATGCAGAGAAGCCACTTAACTGTGACCCACAGCTAACCCAACTACCGATAGAGACGCACACCTGGGACAACCAGGGCGAGCAGCAGACCAGCTTCTCATCAGATAACCCTGAAGACCCCGAGTACGGCGGCTATGCAGGTTTTAACAGCTATTCGCTATTTCGCAGTTTTGACACCGCTGATGGTGGAGAATTGGCCTTTCTAGAGCTGATGTTTAATACCGGAGGCTCTGGGCATTTCGGCTTGTTAGCGATGGTTAAGAAGGAAGCTAATGGTGACGCTTTTCCACTCTGGTGGCAGTGGGCTGGTGATCGCTGTAATGATGGCTACCCAAGTTTTATTGGGATGGCAGATGAGCAACTCTTCTACTCTGTAGCTGCAACCCCCTTCAGACTGCTCAACCCCTTAGACGATACTGACTGGCGCATGCAGAGTATGCTAGAGATGCTTAATCCTGATGCAGTTGGCAACACACCAACAACTTTAGGCGGTTGGCAGCCCTACGACGATATCGCAAACTGCGCTGCCTGCTGTGCCGGTGAACGCATCTACGCCATGGGGCTGACTGATGGGTTCTCACGGATGGTAGGCGTAAAGCTAGATAAAGAGGCGTTTCTAAGCGAAAGCCAAGGCGATGTGAAAGCGTGTGTAAACCAGTGGTTTGCTCAGTCTGAGTTTGCCGATATTGACCGCGACGAGCTAGTTAGGTTTGAGCGTTGGCAGCCAGCTTTAAAGGAGATTCAAACCGCCTGCAGCCACTAACAAGGACATCAGTAAACGCGGCCAGAGTTAGCTATTGTGTGTTAAACTTCAGATGTATAGGAACTTCATGGACGGAGGAGAAGTTTTTTGACCCGTACCCCCTCTTCAACACTCCAGCATGACAAACAAATGCAGGACTTGCTCTCCGCGCACACTCTTTCGGAACTTTTCCACGCGACAGCTCTCCCTACCGTCCTGCTGAAAGATGGGAAGTTTGTCGCTGCCAACACAGCCTGTGCGAGCCTCCTTGGACTCAGCTCCGCTGAAGCCCTTGTCGGTCTCACTCCACTCGACTTCTCACCTGTCTTACAACCCGGTGGCGAGCACACGCAGCAACGTATCAACGAGACTCTTGGGGCTGCTGTAGCCAGGGGCGCGAATGAGTTCGACTGGGAGGCAATGCATAGAGATGGGACAAAACTCTACATCCGCATCAATCTGACAGCTCTGCATATTGAAGATGATTTGATCATTCATGCGGTCCTCCAAGATGTTACCCGGGAGCGCGCTCAACGCGATCAACTGAGCTATATCGCTTACCATGACAGTGTTACCGAGCTACCCAACCGACACCAATGCCTAACTGACCTTGGTCCACTTCTGCGTCAGGAAGGTCGAAAGGATGTCTGCATCATCAAAGTGGGGATTGATCAGTTTAGCAACTTCAATAACGTATTTGGCACTGCGTTTGGCGATGAACTTCTGTGTAAAGTCCGCAACGCTTTGCTCAAGGTCCTGCGCGACGGTGATCGACTATACAGGATCTCCGGGGGCCGTTTCGCCATACTGCTTGAGGGAATTACCAACCGAAACCAAGCTATATACAACTGTGAACGCGTGCTGCAGCTGTTTGAATCGCCTGTAGGGCTAGATGGATTCAAAGGCAGAATCCTAATTTCCCTAGGGTGCTCACTAGTAGATGGATATGACATTGACGCTGAGACGCTGTTACAGGAGTCACAGATCGCTCTGTCAGAGGCGAAATCTACACGTCAGGGCTCATACATGCTCTTTGAAGCTGAGATGCGTCAGAAGCGGGATCGCTTTCTAACCATTCGAGAAGAGCTACGCAGAGCGCTCAGAAACAACGAACTTGAGCTCTACTATCAACCTCAGGTTGACCTCAGATCAAAACGCATTGTTGGTGCTGAGAGCTTAATTCGTTGGAATCACCCAATACGAGGAGTCCTGCCGCCCGCCGAATTTATCACAATCGCAGAGGACTCAGGTCTGATAGTAGAGATGACGCGCTGGATTTTGCAGCAGGTTTGCCACCAAGGCGCAATCTGGAAAACCGCTGGCTGGAGCGATTTCACACTTGCCGTCAATCTAGCTGCGAAACACTTTGAATATGGCTTGGTGCAACAAGATGTTCAGTTGGCACTGGAATCCACTGGGCTAGCTGCCGAACATCTTGAACTGGAGATGACTGAGTCCGCACTGTTTGAACACACTGACTCTTTAGTAAGCCTGCTCGATAAATGGCGAACGCAGGGCATCAAGCTGGCTATTGATGATTTTGGTACCGGCTATTCGAACCTTGCATATCTATCTCAACTGCCTATCTCTAAACTGAAGATTGACCAATCTTTCATACGTGATTACGTCCACAACAAGAACCATAGGATCATCGTTCAAACGATCATACTAATGGCTAAATCGCTAAAAATCACGACGCTTGCTGAGGGGGTCGAAGAGGAGTCAACCCGTACAACACTCTACGCGATGGGGTGTGATGCAATGCAGGGATATCTGATCTCTCGCCCCGTACCAGTCAAAGAGTTTGAGGCCCTAATCGCCGACCAATTCGTCTGATTACGAGCCCGTCTTAGTGGCTACCCAGGAGCCGCTCATCGTAGCTGTAATCAGATAGCAACTCGTAGCCGGAAGCGGTTATCAATACTTGGTTCTCAAGTTTTACCCCCTCTTTCTCACCGAACGCACCGGAAAAGCTCTCGACACAGAGCACCATATTCTCCTCGAGTACGCCGTCATAGGTGTCTGCTGGCCAGTCGCCCTCGTAGTAGATCTTGGGGTATTCATCACAGAGACCTGCACCGTGGAAGCTGCACACATAGCGGTTGGGTATATATTTCTCGTCCCGCTTAAACGCTTTAGCCGCAAGCTCTTGAAAACTTATACCCGGCTGTAAGAGCGACATGTTGTAGGTCACTTCATCGTAGGCATGCCGGTAGGCCGCCCGCTGCTGCGCGTTTGCCTTATCTCCGCATAACCAAGTGCGGCTGATATCAGCAAGATAGCCACTGGGGCCGATCAGGTCAGTATCGAAACCCACAAGTTCATTAAGCGCTATCGGCTTGTGTGTGGCCTCCTGCAACCAAGGATTAGTGCGCGCGCCTGATGCAAGCATTCGACCATCAATCCAACTACCCCCGTAGGCGATGTTGACCTGATGCAAGATGGATAACAGTTCGTTCTCGCTAATTCCAGGTTTCATCGCCACGTGCATCGCCGCAATCCCCTCCTGTGCAACAGCTATCGAATGGCGCATGCAGAGTAGTTCTTCGGCCGATTTTACGGTGCGCGCATGCTCAACAATAACCTCAGCATCAACGACAGTCCAACCTGCGGACAGAGCACGCTGGGTGACAAAGGGGCTGAACCGTTCAAAAGCGACCTTCCCCGATAAGCCTAACTGGTGTCGAAAATCGCCAATATCACTCAAGAAAGTTTTCGCCGCAGTATCGAGATCCAAGCCTGCATCAAAAACACTGATGAAATGGGGTCGCTGATACTCTTCTACATTTAGATAGTCCCGCCGCGCTGCTCCGTACATCCGCAGAGGTCCCTCGATAGGAACCAAGAGATAAACCGTTGGTATGTGTGCTTGGAAGAGTTGGTACTCATCGTAGTCCATCGCGTAGCGCAAACTTACCGGGTTATTGAGCACACAAAGATCGACGTTGCGCTCACGCATGCACCTTCGAATACGGGCTAAACGATACTCATTTAAGCGACCATACTGCTCTTGAGTTAGCGAAAATACTAAGTCGGAATTGCCCATATCTATCCTCTTGAACAAACCGATTTATTTCTGTTTTTTACGCTGCGTTTGCCGCTGCTCACTCCCGTAATAGAGTATTGGATTGGTCCTCGATCAAGCGCACAACGCTCAGGTGTGGTGCATCAAACCCATAGGCTTTCGTCGCCTTTTGATAGGTGTCGTATACAACTGAACCGAGTGTTAACTCGATATCCAAGTGCTCACCCAACTGGTTGATGAGGCGCATATCCTTTTCTGCAAGCCCGAGCTTGAACGACCGGTCATATGAGCCATCGAGCACCTTGGGGATGTAGTTTTCAACCACGTAGCTACGGGCACAACTGTTGTTGAGTACATCGTAGAGCGTGTTTAGGTCGAGCTTAGCTTTCGCGCCGAGCATCAACGCTTCACCAATACCCTGAGCAACGAGATAATTGAGATGGAGTTGGGCCAGTTTTGTCGTATACCCCGCTCCCGCTGGCCCCATATAGACCGCACGTTTTGTGAAGCTCTCTAGCAAAGGCCGATAACGCTCCACTACCTCTTTATCGCCACCCAGAAGCATGGTGAGGGTACCGGCCGCAGCACCTTCGCTACCACCTGTAACTGGCGCATCAACCAAATCAATGCCCTCTACCGCTTGCGCTCTAAGAGCCTCCCAGGCGCTCACCTCATTGGTACTGGTATCAAACCAGACAGCACCAGGTTTGAGATTGTTCAGGATCCCAGCGTCTCCTAAAGCAAGCGCATTGATCTCTTTGGAGCTCGGCAGCGAAGTGAATAGCACTTCGCTCGCAGCAGCAAGCTCTCCTGCCGAAGATGCTGCTGTAGCGCCCTTAGCTTCAAGTAGCGCAACAGCCGCTGGGTTGATGTCCAAGACCGACAGCTGATGCCCTTCGCGCTGGCAGTACGCAAGCAAGTTCGCGGCCATACCGGACCCCATATTGCCCAATCCGATAAATCCTATGTTCATCGTTGTAACCTCAGTCCGTTAAATTGTCGCTGCGACTCAGCTCTCTCTCATGGTGAATCGCGTCGGCGCGACCGTAGAAAGCTTTGGCGTGGTGCGGGCGGTTTACCAAATAGGGATTGGTGACATAGGTGGGTAGTGCAATAATCCGCGTTGTTGGCCCTGCCGTGGGTGTAACACGGTGCATGGAGTAGCGGCCTTTAAAGAGCTGCAGGTCACCCTCTCTTAATTTCAGTACTCGCACACGCTCACGATCGCCTTGCAACACCTTCTGTACATCACTGAAGTTTTCAGCGTTGGGCGTGCGCAGATTGGGAACGTACTCAAAATC
>JABXHP010000417.1 GCA_013373575.1 Oceanospirillaceae bacterium
GCACGCCTGCCATTCCAGACCAGCAACCCGAAGGTTTTTGCCGGTGGCGATATGGTTCGAGGTTCGGATCTGGTTGTTACAGCGATCTACGAAGGTCGTCAGGCGGCAGAGGGGATTATGGACTTCTTGGAAGTCTAATCCTCGTCCAGCGCTTAAGAGCCGCACTCAGTGCGGCTTTTTTGTGTCTCTTAATCACTCATAGCTGCCACTGCGGTGCCCAGAGAGCCCTTTCTCAACGCGCTTGAGCCATCCTTGGGGCGCTCCGTGTTTTACATCCGTGTAAAACAAGGGTTGAGAAAGGGCTCTCTGGGCACCGCAGTGGCGAAGGATCATCGGGACTTAGGTTTTAAGCCGGTGCCCTGGTATAGCGGTAAAGTAGCGGCATCTAATGTTCAAAACAGGTACAATTCCTGAAATTTTCTGAAAGTTATGGATAGAGATTCACCTATGTCTGAGTTGAAGAACGATCGCTTTCTGCGTGCCCTTCTGAAAGAGCCGGTTGATGTGACACCTGTATGGATGATGCGTCAGGCAGGGCGTTACCTGCCTGAGTATCGTGCTACACGTGCACGTGCAGGCGATTTCATGGGTCTTTGCGGCAATCCGGAGCTTGCCTGTGAGGTGACTCTGCAGCCACTCGAACGCTTCCCTCTGGATGCGGCTATTCTCTTCTCGGATATCCTGACCGTCCCCGATGCAATGGGGTTGGGGCTCTATTTTGAGACCGGGGAGGGCCCCCGTTTTAAAAAGATCGTTCGTACGGAAGCGGATGTCGATAGCCTGCCAATTCCCGATCCTCAGGCTGATCTTGGCTACGTAATGGATGCGGTGAAAACTATTCGTCGCGAGCTAAACGGCCGGGTACCACTTATCGGTTTTTCAGGAAGTCCGTGGACCTTGGCAACCTACATGATTGAGGGTGGTTCAAGTAAAGATTTCCGCCACATAAAAGGGATGATGTACTCTGAGCCGGCGACGCTGCACAAGTTGCTGGATAAGCTTGCTGATTCGGTGATTCTCTACCTCAACGAACAGATTCGTTCAGGCGCACAGGCGGTGCAGATCTTCGATACCTGGGGTGGTGCGCTGAGCGGTCTGATGTACCTTGAGTTCTCGCTAAAGTACATGCAGAAAATCGCTAGCGGCCTGATTCGTGAAAGCGAAGGTCGTAAGGTTCCTGTGATTATGTTTACCAAGAACGGTGGCCAGTGGCTAGAGGTGATGGCAGATGCCGGTGCTGATGCGCTGGGTCTGGATTGGACCACTGATATTGGTGATGCGCGTCGTCGTGTTGGCGACAAAGTATCGCTGCAGGGTAATATGGACCCGTCTGTTCTATACGGTACACCGGCTCGTATCCGCGAGGAGGTTGCCCGAATTCTTGAGGGTTACGGGGCTGGCTCTGGTCATGTAATGAACCTAGGTCATGGCATTCACCAGTTTGCAGATCCTGAACGTGCCAAGGTATTCGTTGAAGCTGTTCACGAGCTGAGTGCCACTTACCATAGCTAGGAAGTAGACGAATTAGCGGCGCTAACAGATATGCGATCGTGCAAGCTGAGAGTCGTGAGTGACAGGTGGATTCGGAGTCTGAGTCGATGAAAAAGCTTAAATCTCTATTTGAGAGCAACGCCGCTTGGGCAAGTAAGATTGCAGAGGCGAATCCTCAGTTTTTTCCAACGCTGGCCGCTCAACAGGCACCGCAATACTTGTGGATAGGTTGCGCCGACAGTCGGGTACCAGCAAACGAGATTGTTGACCTGATGCCCGGTGAACTGTTTGTACACCGTAACGTCTCTAACCTGGTAGTTCACTCCGACATGAACTGTCTCTCAGTCATTCAGTATGCGGTTGAAGTGCTCAAGGTAAAAGACATTATGGTGGTGGGCCACTACGGGTGCGGTGGTGTTGCTGCGTCTATGGAGGAGGAGCGACACGGTCTGATCGATAACTGGCTTAGCCACATTCGTGACGTCTACTACAGTCACCGTAAGTTTCTAGGGCATTGGGAAGCCAAACCG
Source organism: Oceanospirillaceae bacterium (assembly GCA_013373575.1). Classification (GTDB taxonomy): domain Bacteria; phylum Pseudomonadota; class Gammaproteobacteria; order Pseudomonadales; family Balneatricaceae; genus Marinobacterium_E. The sequence goes on from JABXHP010000417.1 coordinate 2,022, forward strand.
CATCAGATTGATCGCCTGTGCGAACTCAATGTAGTGACTCAGGCGCTCAATGTCTGCAATACCACGACGGTAATTGACGCTTGGTCCCGTGGCCAAGAGTTGAATGTGCATGGTTGGATATATGGTCTGGGCGATGGCTTACTTAGAGATCTAGGTTTCACCGTCGGTAACAAAGATGACATTCGTTCTACCTTCAACGAGGCTGTCGAGTTGATTGAGGCCAAAGGAGAGCGAATCGAAGGGCACCGCTGTGATCTGGAGTGCACTCACTAGATCTTGTTGAGCCGATATAACAAAGCCCGCACATAGAGCGGGCTTTTTATTGGGTGCAGTTTGCTGGGGCCTTAAACGGCCGCCAAAGCCTGAGTCAGGTCCGCAATCAAATCATCGATATGCTCAATGCCGATAGATAGACGCACCATATCTTCCGTTACACCCGCAGAAGCGAGCTCCTCAGCGTTCAGCTGACGGTGGGTTGTCTCTGCTGGTATTGATGCCAGTGACTTACAGTCGCCGATGTTAACTAGGCGAGTCACGATCTCGAGCGCATCGTAGAATTTACGAGTTGCCTCGCGACCTCCCTTCACACCGAAGCTAAGAATACCGGAAGCGGTACCACCCATGTACTTCTGCGCAAGTGCGTGATCCTGATGTGACGGCAAACCGGCGTATTTAACCCAGGTTACCATCTCGTGTGCTTCAAGGAACTCAGCAATTTTTTGCGTGTTTGCACAGATACGCTCCATGCGCAGAGGCAGGGTCTCTATACCCTGTAGCAGCAGGAATACGTTCATTGGAGAGATAGCGGCACCGGTGTTACGCAGTGGTACCACACGGCAGCGGCCGATGAAGGCTGCAGGTCCGAACGCTTCGGTGTAGACCACACCGTGATAGGAGACATCAGGCGTGTTCAGCAGAGGGAAGCGGTCTTTGTGCTCGGCCCAAGGGAATTTACCGGAGTCGACAATGACACCGCCGATCGAATTGCCGTGGCCACCAATGTATTTGGTTGCTGCGGTAACAATGATGTCAGCACCCTGTTCAATTGGACGCCAAAGTGCTGGGCTAGGCACGGTGTTATCGACGATTAGCGGGATGCCGTGGCGGTGAGCGACTTCGGCAAGTGCTTCGATATCAGCAATTCGACCTGACGGGTTGCCGACAGACTCACAGTAGAGACCTTTTGTCTTCTCATCAATCTTCGCTTCAATTGCGGCGATATCGTTGCTTGGTACGAAACGTACCTCAATTCCCTGACGAGGCAGGGTGTGAGCAAACAGGTTGTAAGTACCGCCGTAGAGGTCACTGGCAGAGATAATGTTGTCGCCAACTTCAGCGATCGTCTGGATGGTGTAGGTAATAGCGGCCATACCAGATGCCACAGCAAGACCTGCAATACCGCCTTCCATTGCGGCAACACGCTGCTCTAGCACATCGGTAGTTGGATTCATGATACGAGTGTAGATATTGCCGACAACTTTCAGGTCAAATAGGTCGGCGCCGTGCTGGGCATCGTCAAAGGCGTAGGAGGTAGTTTGGTAAATTGGTACTGCAACTGATTTTGTGGTTGGATCAGGTTGATAGCCCGCGTGTACTGCGAGGGTTTCGAGTTTCATGATAACTCCTTATTATTAGGCGCTTTGTAAGCGCTAGGTTAACTAGAATGGGTGGATGAGATACTGCCCTGCGAAAGCCTTCACGTAAAGCTCGGAGACCCAATGGCTAAGACCAAACAGGCATATGTATGTAACGACTGTGGTGCTGACTACACCAAATGGCAGGGGCAGTGCTCTGCATGCAAAGCCTGGAATACGTTGACCGAAGTTCGCCTTGGCTCTGCGCCAGCGGGTGGTGCACAGGCGGCGTTGCGCCGTTCGGGTTATGCCGGGGATGCGCCAGGCAGAGGTAAGGTCGTTAGCCTTAGTGAGGTTGCGCTGGCTGAAATGCCGCGCATGGGTACGGGTATAGGTGAACTAGATCGGGTGTTGGGTGGGGGCTTGGTTCCCGGCTCTGCAGTGCTGATAGGCGGACATCCGGGAGCTGGCAAGAGCACTCTGTTGCTACAGACGATGGCTGAGCTGGTACGCCAGATGCCGGCGCTCTATGTAACGGGTGAGGAGTCGCTGCAGCAGGTTGCGATGCGCGGCAAAAGGCTTGGGCTTAGCGTTGGCGATCTGAAAATGCTCTCGGAGACCAACGTCGAGACTATTTGTGATGTGGCTGACCAGCTCAAACCTAAAGTGATTGTTATTGACTCTATTCAGGTTATGCATGTCACTGATGTGCAGTCCGCTCCAGGATCAGTTGCGCAGGTACGTGAGAGCGCCGCTTACCTTACACGCTACGCTAAGCAGACGGGCACGGTGATCTTTCTTGTGGGTCATGTGACTAAGGATGGTTCGCTAGCAGGGCCCAAGGTGCTGGAGCATATGATCGACTGTTCGCTGCAGCTTGAAGGTGAGTCCGATAGCCGCTTCAGAACTTTACGCAGTCATAAGAACCGCTTTGGTGCGGTGAATGAGTTGGGCGTTTTCGCGATGGTTGAGGCGGGGCTAAAGGAGGTGAAAAATCCGAGTTCTATCTTTCTATCAAGAGGTGAAGAGCCACGTCCAGGCAGCGTCGTGATGGTTGTTTGGGAAGGCACAAGGCCTATGTTGGTCGAACTCCAGGCTCTGGTTGATAGCTCTCACCACTCCAACCCAAGACGTGTCGCTGTTGGCATGGACCAAAACCGCTTAGCAATGTTGCTCGCTGTTTTGAACCGCCACGGTGGCTTAATGACAGGCGATCAGGATGTCTTTATCAATGTGGTGGGCGGTATCCGAGTGGTTGAGACCGGGGCAGACTTAGCTCTGCTGCTAGCGGTTGTTTCAAGCTTCCGTGATAAAGCCCTGCCGGCGGATTTGATTGTACTGGGTGAGGTTGGTCTGTCGGGCGAGATAAGGCCGGTGCCAAATGGCCAAGAGCGCATTCGTGAAGCAGCCAAACACGGCTTTAAACGTGCCATAGTGCCAAAAGCGAACAAGCCCAAGGAGGTGATCCCTGGGCTTGAGGTGGTTAGCGTCGATCGCCTCACCCAGGCATTGGATGCGATTTAGCTCTTAATTAGCGCCTCGAGATTGCGGTGCACCGCTTCCTCCGAGCCCAGGTTAAGCTCTATGAGTCTTCTGAGGTGAGCGATGCTGTCCAGATCTAGCTTATCAACCTCAAAGCCGAGCAGCAGGCCGCGTTTTGAGCGCAGGATAGATGGCATTCTGATCATCACTTCGTTCGATAGATAGAGGACCAGCTCGGCTGCGCCGCCTATCTCCATTGCGATCTCACTTTTTGCTTCGACCAAAGCGCCTTTTAAAGAGATATCGTGCAACTCTACAACCGCAGGTGGTTGGCCGTTGATGTGTAGCTCGCATTCAGCGTCGAAGGCTACGCGGTCGAAGCGCCGTTGGGACTTTTCCTCGGACATGAGACTTAACCTTTACAGAGTACTCTTTACAGTATTAGCACAGGCTTGGAGGTTTTGCGCTTAGTTCAGAAATAAAAAAGGGCTCCGAAGTAGGGGCCCTTAGTTGTTGCTGTGGGTGTGTGCTTAACTCATGCGGCGATACTTGATTCGCTCTGGCTGGTGGTCTTTGCCAAAGCGCTTCTTGTAATCCTCCGCATATTCGCTGTAGTTACCCTCAAAGAAGGTTACTTGCGAGTCACCCTCATAGGCGATCATGTGCGTACAGATTCGGTCCAAGAACCAGCGATCGTGGGAGATCACCACAGCGGAGCCCGGGAATGCGAGAATCGCCTCTTCCAGTGCTCGCAATGTCTCAATGTCTAGGTCGTTGGTTGGTTCGTCGAGCAGTAGTACGTTGCCACCCTCTTTTAGCAGTTTTGCCATATGCAGGCGGTTGCGTTCACCACCGGAGAGATCTTTAACAAACTTCTGCTGGTCCGAGCCTTTGAAGTTGAATCGACCACAGTATGCGCGTGAAGGTGTGGTGTAGTTACCAACGGTAATCATGTCAGAGCCATCAGAGATCTCTTCGAATACTGTCTTGCTGCCGTCCAGTTCACGTGACTGGTTAACGTAGGCCAACTGCACAGTCGAACCAAGCTCGACAGAACCCGAGTCTGGCTGCTCTTCACCTGCAATCATGCGGAACAGTGTCGATTTGCCCGCACCGTTAGGGCCGATAATGCCGACAATAGCGCCCGGTGGGATCGAGAAATTGAGGTTTTCAAACAACAACTTATCGCCATAGGCTTTGGTGACGTTATTAAGTTCAATGACCTTATCGCCGAGACGTGGGCCAGGTGGAATGTAGATCTCCTGAGTCTCATTGCGGGTCTGGAACTCTTTGGAATTCATCTCCTCGAACTGCTTCAGACGTGCTTTAGACTTTGATTGACGGCCCTTGGCGCCTTGGCGGACCCACTCAAGCTCAGCTTTGATCGCTTTTTGGTGCGCAGCTTCCTGCTTCGCTTCCTGAGCCAGTCGAGCATCTTTCTGCTCAAGCCAAGAGCTGTAGTTGCCCTCCCAAGGGATACCGTGACCACGGTCGAGCTCTAGAATCCAGCCCGCTGCGTTATCGAGGAAGTAACGGTCGTGGGTAATCGCTACTACTGTGCCCGGGTACTCTTGCAGGAAGCGCTCGATCCAAGCAATCGACTCGGCGTCCAGATGGTTGGTCGGTTCGTCGAGGAGCAGCATGTCTGGCTTGTCGAGCAGCAGACGGCAGAGTGCGACACGACGACGCTCACCACCCGATAGGTTCTTAACTTCAGCATCCCAAGGCGGAAGACGCATTGCGTCGGCAGCGCGCTCTAGAGCGGTATCTATGTTGTGACCATCTTTAGCGGTGATCAGGTTCTCCAGTTCACCCTGACGCTTTGCAAGCGCATCGAAGTCGGCATCGGGATCAGCGTAGGCAGCATAGACCTCATCGAGCTCCTTAAGTGCGCCCTTCACATCTGAGACCGCCTCTTCGATCACTTCGCGAACAGTTTTGCTCTCATCCAGCTGCGGTTCCTGTGGTAGGTAGCCAACATTGATGCCTGGCATCGGACGAGCTTCACCAATGTAGTCCTGATCTACGCCAGCCATAATGCGCAGCAGGGTGGATTTACCGGCACCATTAAGACCGAGTACACCGATCTTTGCACCAGGGAAAAATGATAGAGAGATATCTTTCAGAATCTCGCGTTTCGGCGGTACAACCTTGCCGACGCGGTTCATTGAGTAGACGAACTGAGCCATTCCACAACTCCATTAACAAAATGTGCGCAGATAGTACCACACCCAGCGCATTGCATGAGCGAATTTGGTAGAACCGGTGACGCTAATTCAAGTGAATCTGCTGCGTTTTTCGCATATAATTCGCGCCAAATTTTCGATGCATTAGGTAGCGAGCCGAGTCAAAACTCATCGAAAGCTACCATCAATCTTGTTAGAGGACTGTCATGTTTACCAAAGATATGAACATTGCTAGCTACGATCCAGAACTCTGGGGTGCTATGCAGTCGGAATCACAGCGTCAGGAAGAGCATATCGAACTGATCGCATCTGAGAACTACACCAGTCCTCGCGTGATGGAAGCTCAGGGTTCGGTACTGACCAATAAATACGCTGAAGGTTACCCGCAGAAGCGCTACTACGGTGGTTGTGAGTATGTTGATATCGCTGAGCAACTCGCTATTGATCGTGCGAAAGAGCTCTTTGGTGCATCGTATGCAAACGTTCAGCCGCACTCAGGCTCACAGGCTAACGCTGCGGTCTTTATGGCGTTGTGTAAAGCTGGCGACACCATTCTGGGCATGAGCTTGGCACACGGCGGTCACCTCACTCACGGTGCTGCAGTCTCATTCTCGGGCCGTATCTACAACGCTGTTCAGTATGGTCTGAATGAAGCAGGCGATCTTGATTACGCAGAAGTAGAGCGTTTGGCGCTTGAGCATAAGCCAAAGATGATCATTGCAGGTTTCTCGGCTTACTCTCGCGTTGTTGACTGGGCTAAGTTCCGTGAGATCGCGGACAAAGTGGGTGCGTACCTGTTTGTAGATATGGCGCATATCGCGGGTCTGGTTGCGGCGGGTGTCTACCCAAGCCCACTGCCCTACGCGGATGTTGTAACTACAACTACTCACAAGACTCTGGGTGGTCCACGTGGTGGTCTTATCCTCTCGTCGCTAGCTGATGAAGAGCTGCAGAAGAAGCTGAACTTCGCGGTATTCCCTGAGTCACAGGGTGGTCCGTTGATGCATGTTATTGCTGCGAAAGCGGTCTGCTTTAAAGAGGCGATGGAGCCTGAGTGGAAAGCGTACCAGGCGCAGGTTGTTAAGAATGCTCAGGCGATGGCTGAGGTATTCCTGTCACGTGGTTTTGATGTTGTGTCAGGTGGTACTGACGATCACCTCTTCCTGCTCAGCCTCATTGGTAAAGAGTACAGTGGTAAAGATGCCGATGCCGCTCTGGGTCGCGCAAATATCACGGTTAACAAGAACTCTGTACCAAATGATCCACGTTCACCCTTTGTCACTTCAGGTCTGCGTATCGGTACACCAGCCGTGACGCGTCGCGGATTCAAAGAGGCTGAAGTTAAAGATCTGACTAACTGGATCTGTGATGTTCTTGAGAATATCAACGATGAAACCGTAATCGCTCGAGTTAAAGAGCAGGTCAAAGCGATCTGTGCGCAGTACCCGGTCTACAAGTAAGATCAGCAAGGCGAACACTAGAGCACACTAAGGCGGTTTGAGACTTAGCGCTCAACCCCTTAGAATATAGAGGGCAGCGAGGTATAACCCAGCTGCCCTTTTATATTGAAGACCAGTATGCCGTGCGACGCAGGAGCAATCGCGCGGCGCCACGCTCTTTATCTCTACTCGGAATCCTAAGTAATTCCGGTACTTTACGAGGCGACTATGCATTGTCCTTTTTGCAGCGCATCCGATACCAAGGTGATTGACTCGCGACTTGTCGCTGAGGGTCAGCAGGTTCGTCGTCGTCGTGAGTGCGTATCCTGCC
>JABXHP010000405.1 GCA_013373575.1 Oceanospirillaceae bacterium
CAGTTTGCAAAGAATGCACAACTATTCGGTGCGCCTCTCGGTATCTTTTTCTACATTGACCGTTCGCTTAATGAGGGGCAGTGGATGGACCTAGGTATGTTTATCCACGGCTTGATGTTGCTTTTAGAGGAGCGTGGCGTGGCGACCTGTGCACAGGGGTATTGGACGGGATTACACAAGACACTTGCTAAACAACTATCGCCTCCCGATGAGCTCATGCTTGCCTGTGGCATGGCTGTTGGATACGCCGATCTGGATGCGCCCATAAACGCCCTAAGCGCTGAGCGCGAGCCAGTGGAGAACTTTGCAACTTTTATTCAGTAGCGGATATCTTTTATTGAAGCAGCGTGCGGAGGTCTAACAGAGTGAGAGGTTAGGCCACTTTTGAAGTTTGATTTTTCAGAGGAGTTGTGTGCGCCCAGCCCTAATGGCTAGGCGCACGATTTGTTATCCGCGGTGGTAGCGTTGCTCTACAAACGGCATTTTGCAAACTTGCAGCGGAAGCTGTTTACCACGCACCTGGGCGAACACTTCGGTATCCATCGCGGCATAAGCTGGATCGATATATGCCATAACAATCGGCTTCTCGATGCTTGGACCGAAGCTGCCGCTAGTCACCTTACCAATCTCTTCCCCCGCCGCGTTGACGAGCACAGCACCCTCGCGAATGGGCGCTTTGCCAAGTCCGATCAGGCCAACGCGTTTGCGGCTGTAATTCTTCTCAGCGATCTGCTGATAGATAATCTCCGCACCCGGGAAACCGAAGGCGCGATCGCCGTCCTCCCGACGTACCTTGCTAATCGCCCAGAGCAGGCTCGCTTCAACAGGTGTAGTTGTTGGGTCGAGGTCATGACCGTATAAGCAGAGGCCTGACTCCAAACGCAGTGAGTCGCGTGCCCCCAAGCCGATAAGCTCAACTTCAGGCTGCGCCAGAATCAGGCGGCAAAGCGAATCGGCCTGATCAGCTGGAATGGAGATCTCAAAGCCATCTTCGCCGGTGTAACCTGAACGGCTGACGATACACTCAACGCCTTCGACTGAAAGTACGCGAGAGTCCATGAAAACCATATCAGCGCTCTCAGGACAGAGACGTTTGAAGACCTTACCTGCAGCGGGGCCCTGGAGTGCAACCAAGGCGCGGTCGGCAAGTTCCGTGACTTCAACGTCGAGCTTCTGCTGCATCATGGCGATATCCGCCTCTTTGCAGGCAGCGTTTACGACTACATATAGGTGATCTCCAAAGTTGGTCACCATCAAATCGTCTTCAATACCACCCTGGTCGTTGGTAAAGATCGCGTAGCGCTGCTTGCCCTTGGGAAGGTCGTAGATATCTACAGGAACTAACGACTCAAAACTTATCGCGGCACGCTCACCGCTGATCCGAACCTGTCCCATGTGTGACACGTCGAAGAGTCCTGCCTGTTCGCGCGTGTGAAGGTGCTCGCGGCGAACACCGAGGGGATACTGTACCGGCATATCATAGCCGGCGAATGGAACCATCTTCGCGCCCATCTCAAGGTGTAGGTCATACAGTGGGGTGCGTTTTAGCTGCTCACTCATGGGTGCTCCTGCGATTAATTAGGCGATCTCGCCTGAGTGTCTATCTCGTTACTTTAGGGTAATGCGTTCTGCACTGTCTTTAATTGGGATACTTCCATTGTAGTTTTGAGGAAAGTTTCCTATAGGAAATAAAATATGCCTACCACGGGCTCGATGCAAGCCAAAATTCTCAACTTTACTGAGATTTAGGCGGTAACCCAGAGTACTTCGGCATCACTTTCGCTGGTCGAGACCAGTGCATGCCCCATTTCGCAGTCGTAGTAGGCGCTATCACCCTGTTGCAGCTCTATCGGTTCGTAGAACTCAGTAAAAAGAGTGATGGAGCCGCTAATGACGTAGAGGAACTCTTCACCCTCGTGTCTTACCCAGTCACTGTAATCTTCCCAGGCGCGTGCTTTCACTGACGTTTTGAATGGCACCATTTTCTTATTAGATAACTGTGTAGCCAGCAGTTCATGCTCGTAGGTCGGCGTAGGGTGGAACTTACCTTCGCCAAGCCGTGTTATGTCCCGACGGCCGGAGCTTGAAACCCTCTTTGCAGGCTCTTGCTTGGGCTGGCTAAAAAGCTGGGGTAACGCAATTCCTAAGCCTTTGGCGAGTTTGGATACGGCCGCAAAGGTGGGAGAAATCTGCTCGTTCTCGATCTTGGATAGTGTTGAACGAGCCAGCCCGGTCAATTGGCTAGCCTGCTCTAGTGTGAGGTTCTGGGAAAGCCGCAACTCTTTTACGCGTTTGCCCAACGCCAGTGGCTCAACGGTAGACTCTATATTGGTGCTATTTATCTTCATCGGGCGCCTGCCTTACATCCTTTGGAGCTATGGTACTGACCTTGAAGCTGAAAAGGAAACGTAGATCGTATGAATGTCGTATAAAGGCAAAACAGTTTCGTAAAAGAAACTTTATGTTGCCATGAGTAAACTCTAGTGATAATTTTGCCGTTTTAATAGATCGGCGGGATATACAACCAAGTTACACAGAGAACCGTTGTGAGAACTTGTTGAAACGACTTGTTGAGAGAACTCGAAGTCCATCTTGTCACCTGCCAACAGAGGCAGAAGTTAACTATTCAGGAGTCGCATATGAGCGTCGCAGCTAACTACAAATTCGCAACCTCTCACGAGTGGATCAGCATCGAGGAGGATGGTGTCGTTACCATGGGTATCTCTGACCATGCCCAGGAAGCCTTGGGTGATCTGGTCTTTGTTGAGCTGCCAGAAGTTGGTGCAAGCTTCTCTAAAGGTGAAGAGTTTGGTGTTGTTGAATCGGTTAAAGCGGCATCGGACATCTTCGCTCCCGTAAGTGGTGAAGTGGTTGAAGTAAATGCCAAGCTCGAAGATGCTCCAGAACTTCTCAATAACGAGCCGTACACTGATGGCTGGATCGTAAAGCTGCGCCTGACTGATCCATCTGAGCTGGAAGAGCTGCTCTCTGAAGCAGATTACCTAGCATCGCTGGAAGACTAATCCAAGAGGTAAAGCAGATGAGTGTACGTCCTACGATTGAAGAGCTGAGCAATAACTCTGAGTTTATTGCCCGTCATATTGGTATCAACTCAAGTGATCAGGCGAAGATGCTTGAGACACTACAACTCGCAACCGTTGAATCCCTGATTGCGCAGACGGTGCCCGCAGCGATTCGCCAAGAGCGTCCGTTGGAGACAGGTGCAGCAGTCTCAGAGAGCGCTGCTATTGCAGAGCTGCAGGCCTTGGCAAAGCAGAACCAGGTTAACAAGACTTACATTGGTATGGGTTACACCAACACCCACGTTCCCAATGTGATTCTGCGTAATATTCTCGAGAACCCTGCTTGGTACACCGCCTACACACCTTATCAGCCGGAGATTTCTCAGGGTCGACTTGAGGCGTTACTTAACTACCAGCAGGTTGTTATGGACCTCACCGGCATGGAGCTGGCAAACGCTTCACTCCTGGATGAAGCAACTGCTGCAGCTGAGGCGATGACGCTATGTAAGCGCTCTAACCGAAAGAAGAGCGATCGTTTCTTTGTAGCCGACGACGTTCATCCACAAACGCTAGATGTAATCCGCACCCGCGCTGAGTACTTCGGCTTTGAGATCCTTGTCGGAAGGGCTTCAGAGCTGGAACAGCACGATGTCTTTGGGGCTCTGATTCAGTACCCGGGAAGCTTTGGGGATATCACTGATGTTAAGTCGGTTGTTGCAGCAGCCAAAAATCAGCAGGCAATGGTCTGTGTCGCAGCCGACCCGCTGGCGCTGGTATTGCTAAAATCCCCGGGTGAACTGGGTGCCGACGTTGTCTTGGGATCTTCGCAACGTTTCGGTGTACCAATGGGCTTTGGCGGTCCGCATGCGGCATTTTTTGCTACGAGTGAGAAGCTGAAGCGCTCAGTACCGGGTCGTATCATCGGTGTCTCTGTTGATGCACGCGGTAAACAAGCGCTGCGTATGGCAATGCAGACGCGCGAGCAGCACATCCGCCGGGACAAAGCGACTTCTAACATCTGTACCGCACAGGCTTTGCTGGCAAACATGGCAAGCTTCTACGCGGTATACCACGGACCTGCCGGTCTGCGTCGTATCGCTGAACGCGTACATCGCCTAACTACCATACTGGCGCGTGGCCTGCGTGCGCTTAACATCAACAGCAATGACAGCTACTTTGACACCTTGCGTATTGATACTGGCAGCGCTACTCAGGCTGTGTATGAGCGTGCACTTGCCGCTGGTTGTAACTTGCGTTTGATTGACGAGCAATCGCTCGGTCTAACGCTTGATGAGACCACAACACTTGCGGACGTTGATCAGCTGCTCGATATTTTTGCGGGTACACCTAATGGCCTTGACCTGTCAGCTATCGATGCTGAGATTCAGGCTGGCGCGAAGAGCGGTATCAGTGCTGAGCAGCGTCGCACCGACGCGATTCTCTCGCATCCAACGTTCAACTCTTACCAGAGTGAGACTGAGATGCTGCGCTACATGAAGCGACTGGAGAATAAAGATTACTCTCTGGTTCACGGTATGATTCCACTGGGCTCGTGTACCATGAAGCTCAACGCTACGGCTGAGATGATACCTGTTACCTGGCCCGAGTTTGCCAATATTCACCCCTTTGCACCGCGCGAGCAGGTAAAGGGCTATCTGCAGATGATCGAACAGCTCGAAAAGCAGTTGGTTGAGATCACTGGATACGACGCAGTTTCAATGCAGCCGAACTCAGGTGCATCAGGTGAGTACGCGGGTCTACTAGCGATTCGTAAGTACCAAGCCTCTATCGGCGAAGGTCACCGTGATGTCTGTCTGATCCCATCTTCAGCGCACGGCACCAACCCCGCGACTGCCTCCATGATGGGCATGCGTATCGTCGTTGTTAAATGTGATGAACAGGGTAACGTCGATATTGATGATCTGCGTGCAAAAGCTGAAAAGCATGAAGCTGATCTGTCGTGCATCATGGTTACCTACCCATCTACTCACGGTGTATTCGAAGAGCAGATTCGTGATATCTGTGATCTGATTCATCAGAAAGGCGGCCAGGTATATATTGATGGCGCCAACATGAACGCAATGGTGGGTCTGGCTAAACCGGGTGATGTGGGCGGCGACGTATCGCATCTGAACCTGCATAAGACTTTCGCAATTCCTCATGGTGGTGGTGGCCCAGGTATCGGACCAATCTGTGTTAAAGCACATTTGGCTGACCATCTGCCAAGCCACAAGGTAAGCCCTGTTCCCGGGAGGCCTGAGAGCAACGGCGCTGTTTCGGCTGCAACTTTCGGTTCTGCTGCAATCTTACCTATTACTTGGCTCTACAACCGTATGTTGGGAGAGGAGGGGCTGCGTCAGTCCACTGAGATGGCGATCCTATCGGCGAACTACATCGCGGCGCGCCTCGAAGAGCACTTCCCCGTGCTTTACCGCGGACGCAACGGTCGTGTTGCGCACGAGTGCATCATTGATATTCGCGATATAAAAGAGGCGAGCGGTATCTCCGAGGAGGATATCGCGAAGCGTCTAATGGACTACGGTTTCCACGCGCCGACTATGTCCTTCCCGGTACCGGGAACGCTGATGATCGAACCTACCGAATCAGAAGCACTGATTGAAGTTGATCGCTTTGTAAATGCGATGATCAGTATTCGGGCAGAGATCGCTCAAGTGCAGAACGGCATTTGGCCTGCAGACAACAACCCGCTAGTACATGCGCCGCACACTCAGAGCGACCTCGTTGGTGAATGGGACCGTCCATACGCGCGCGAGCTTGGTGTTTTCCCAGCTGG
>JABXHP010000397.1 GCA_013373575.1 Oceanospirillaceae bacterium
GCCGATAACACGACAAAGGTATAGTCAACGGGCAAGCGCAGCTTTGCCTGTACTGAAGAGCTCATCTATTTATTCACTATACCTTTCGAGCATAAACACCCTAGTCTGGCGTTCGCGTAATTCGACAATAAAACAGGACTCAAAAGAAAGCCACAACAGAACAACGAAATAAAGCCAAACTAAACGCCTACGCGTTAACCCTCCGCCCCGGCATGCTGCTAAAAATCAAACTCCACTAACCAGAACAGGCTCAGCTATAGCTTGCCTTAATGACCCGTCCTTCACCGCGCGATCCAACACTTCGAAATTCGGATCTTGCCAAACACACACTCCATCCCGCTCTGCTACAGCGCCTTTTTGGATGCGTGTAACACATTTAAAACAAATCAAATTCATCTAATGAACAATCATTATTGAATTAAAAACTTTCATATTAAAACCCCTCCTATATGGAAAAAATACCCTTTAAAAACAAATAGTTAAACCAAGATCGAGAGAGCTCCCACAGCTTAACCCATCAGCAATATAACTCATTGATTTTAATGGACAAATTCCAAACGATTAATCTATATTTATTTGTGAATAATCATAAATTAATTTATACTTGTCATTAAATATTAACGATATATCAGGAGTCTTTTAAGATGCAGGAAAAAGAGATTCGATTACTATTTAAAGCGGGCGTATTTGAGAGCGCTCAATGTGCCCCAATTTCAATGACGCGAGGCTGGACCCTGCGCTTCATAACTCGAGATGGTGAGACAGTTCAGTTAGAGCTGCAGCGCTCGAAGAAAGAGCGTGAGTTTAAGAGTCTTGATGGCGCTGCAGCGGTAGCGAAGCGCATTGGCTTCGACTGGTTGCAAGTGCGATTAGGTGAGCTGGAGTGGCGTGAAAAAGTCGGCTAACCGACGCGGGTTACTCAGGGTCTGGTAAATTCTGCCCGAATTAGGCGAAGTTTGAGGTCGCTCCTCGCAAATGAGGTACAGAGGTAGAGAGATGCCGGAGCACTGAGGTCGGCTCGCGGATAACGCTGAAAGACTGATCCTGCTAGAAGTTCAGCGTCACAGATCTGACACACACCATTGCGGCATGCTTTGCGCTGATTGATACCGAAGTCAGCTAACTGCTCCAGCAGAGGAAGATTAGGATCGAGCATAAACTCCTGCTCGACCCCTTCAATCTTGAGACAAAAGGTCTCAGTCATCGATACCAAGATCCTTCCAGATCTCGTCTACCCGACTCTTGATGGACTCATCCATGCTGATGGGCTCGCCCCACTCGCGGGTCGTTTCCCCTTCCCACTTGTTGGTCGCATCCATCCCCATTTTAGAGCCTAGACCAGAGACTGGTGAGGCAAAATCCAGGTAGTCGATGGGTGTATTCTCGATCATTGTGGTATCACGGACGGGGTCCATACGTGTAGTAATAGCCCAGATTACATCGTTCCAATCTCGAACGTTTACATCATCGTCACAGACAATCACGAATTTGGTGTACATAAACTGCCGCAGGAAAGACCAGACACCCAACATAATCCGCTTCGCATGGCCGGGGTAGGCCTTCTTCATACTGACGACCGCCATGCGGTAGGAGCAACCTTCAGGTGGCAGATAGAAGTCCACAATTTCCGGAAACTGCTTCTGCAAAATGGGCACGAAAACCTCATTCAGCGCAACGCCCAAAATTGCTGGCTCATCGGGTGGACGGCCTGTGTAAGTACTATGGTAAATGGGATCCTTACGGTGCGTGATGCGCTCCACCGTAAACACCGGAAACTTATCCACTTCGTTGTAATAGCCGGTGTGGTCACCAAAGGGGCCCTCATCAGCCAGTTCATCAGGATCGATGTAGCCCTCGAGTACAATTTCAGCACTAGCAGGCACCTGCAGATCACTGCCGATACACTTAGTCACTTCGGTTTTGCCACCACGCAACAAACCCGCAAAAGCATACTCTGAGAGCGTATCCGGAACAGGCGTGACCGCACCCAGGATTGTGGCCGGGTCAGCACCCAACGCCACTGCAACGGGAAAAGGCTCACCAGGGCGCTCCTTCTTCCACTCTCGGAAGTCTAGAGCGCCACCACGATGCGCCAGCCAGCGCATGATCAGTTTATTTTTACCAATAAGTTGCTGGCGATAGATGCCGAGGTTCTGACGGCTTTTATTCGGCCCGCGTGTAATAACCAGCGGCCAGGTTACCAAGGGGCCCGCATCTCCCGGCCAACAGGTCTGTATGGGAATACGGCTCAGATCAACCTGATCCCCCTCTAACACCACCTGCTGACAGTCGGCACTACGTACCATTTTAGGCCCCATATTGAGAACCTGTTTGAATATGGGCAACTTATCCCAGGCATCTTTAAAGCCCTTAGGTGGCTCTGGCTCTTTGAGCTGAGCCAGCACCTTGCCCACCTCACGCAGCGCCGACACCGACTCCTCCCCCATACCCAGAGCGACGCGCTCCGGTGTACCGAAGAGGTTACCAAGTACAGGCATGTCGTAACCAACTGGATTCTCGAACAATAGCGCAGGACCGCCGCGTCGCAGTGTCCGGTCACAGATTTCGGTCATCTCCAGGTTGGGATCCACTGGATGCTTGATACGTTTAAGCTCCCCGCGAGCCTCTAACTGATCTATAAAATCACGCAGGTCTCTGTACTTCGGTGTTGCCATAGCTGCTCCTCACAGATGCTCACAGGCAGAAAAACAAAAGGGCGAGTTGTTACGCTCGCCCTTTCCAGATGGATCGGGGCGAACCCCAGATTCACTGTAGATCTATTACTTACGCTTCATCGACAAGAAGAACTCTTCGTTAGTCTTGAAGTCTTTAAGTTTATCGATAACAAACTCCGTTGCGGCAGCATCTTCCATTGGATCAAGCAGCTTGCGCAGAATCCACATGCGCTGCAACTCCTCCTCTGTAGTGAGCAAGTCCTCACGGCGAGTGCCCGAGCGACGGATGTTAATTGCCGGGAAGACACGTTTCTCAGCAACGCGGCGGTCAAGGTGCACCTCAGAGTTACCCGTACCCTTGAACTCCTCGAAGATAACTTCGTCCATCTTAGAGCCGGTATCTACCAGTGCAGTTGCAATAATTGTGAGGCTGCCGCCCTCTTCGATGTTTCGTGCTGCACCGAAGAAACGCTTAGGACGCTCAAGCGCATGCGCATCCACACCACCAGTAAGAACCTTACCGGAAGATGGGATCACAGTGTTGTAGGCACGTGCCAGACGGGTAATAGAGTCGAGTAGAATAACAACATCTTTCTTGTGTTCTGTTAGACGCTTAGCCTTCTCTAGAACCATCTCAGCAACCTGAACGTGGCGTGATGGCGGCTCATCGAAGGTAGAGGCTACAACTTCACCACGCACAGTGCGCTGCATATCGGTTACCTCTTCCGGACGCTCGTCGATCAGAAGAACGATCAGGTAAACCTCTGGGTTGTTGCGCGTAATGCTGTTAGCGATGTTCTGCAGCATCAATGTTTTACCCGCTTTTGGCGGTGACACTACCAGTGCACGCTGACCTTTACCCATTGGGCTTACGAGGTCTAGTACACGCGCAGTGATATCTTCTGTAGAGCCGTTACCGATCTCCATACGCATGCGGTTCTGCGCGAACAGCGGCGTTAGGTTCTCAAACAGAATTTTATTCTTCGCGTTTTCCGGTTTGTCGTAGTTGATTTCGGAAACTTTAAGCAGAGCAAAGTAGCGCTCGCTATCCTTCGGTGGACGGATCTTACCGGAGATTGTGTCACCCGTACGCAGGTTGAAACGGCGAATCTGACTCGGTGAAACGTAGATATCATCAGGACCAGCCAGGTAGGAAGAGTCCGCTGAACGTAGGAAGCCGAAGCCATCCTGCAGGATCTCCAACACACCGTCGCCATAGATATCTTCACCGCCGCGCGCGTGTTTCTTAAGTATTGCGAAAATAACGTCCTGCTTGCGTGAACGAGCGAGGTTATCAAGTCCCATCTCTGCTGCAATATTGAGCAGATCAGGCATAGATTTTAATTTGAGTTCGGTAAGGTTCATCGTCGTAATCGAATGAGGGGCTAGTTGCAGCCGAACGGCTGTGTTGCCGGAAGGTTAAAATTATGAAGAAGGAGTTCGAAAAGCATCTTTGAAAAGATAGCAGTAATATATACAGCGCTCCGCTGGCTGTCCAGCAAACTGTATAAAAAAAGAGCAGAAGCGACGCATCTGCCCTCTAGTTCGCAGTAACAGCTTAAATGTTGGCGTCCACAAAAGCCGCCAGCTGCGATTTAGACAGAGCGCCTACTTTGGTAGCTTCAACATTACCGCCCTTGAACAGCATCAGTGTTGGAATGCCACGAATACCGAACTTCGGCGGGGTTTCGCTATTTTCGTCGATGTTAAGCTTGCACACTTTGATGCGGCCTGCGTACTCTTTTGCGATCTCTTCGAGCACCGGTGCGATCATCTTGCATGGGCCACACCACTCAGCCCAGTAATCTACCAGGACAGGACCCTCAGCCTTAAGAACATCCTCTTCAAAGCTTGAATCACTTACATTAACGATATTTTCACTCATTCGTGACTGTCTCCATCGCGCTCTCACGCTGTTAATCTTTACTTGGTGTGCCGCCACCGCGCAGCTCAACCAATATGGCTTGCCTATATACTTGCCCGATAATAGCATCAGCAGACTGACGGGGGAATCGCCCCTGAGTCGATAACTTAACTACCCTCAAATGAGAACTTCAATCTATGCGCATGAGTCTCGCACAGCATAGCCGTAAGGTGGTGCACGACTGGTATCAAATTACTCTGACACTCTTTAAGGTACTCATACCGGCACTGATTGTGGTACGCCTGCTTGAGCAAGCTGGATTGGTTGACCTGATTGCGCAGCTGTTAACTCCGCTTATGCACCTCATTGATCTTCCGCCGCTGGCCGGTCTGATCTGGGCTACCGCGATGTTGACCAATATTTACGCAGGGTTGGTCATTCTAATCACCTACGCCTCCGATTGGACCCTAGCTCAAGTCACGTGTATGGGCATGCTCTTGCTAGGCGCCCATAACCTGCTGGTAGAGGTGAGCATCGCCCGTAAAGCCGGCTGTCGCATCCTACCGCAAACGCTCATGCGCATCCTAAGCGCATTCTTGCTTACCTGGCTTCTCAGCTGGTATTACGCCGAGGATCCACTCATGCAGCAGCCCCAACAGTTTATCTGGCAGCCCGAGCTGCGCGGGGCAGATTGGCCGACTTGGTTGAAGACGCAGCTCGCCAGCCTCTTTTGGACAGCAGTGGTCATTCTGTTTTTGGTTACGGTACTACAAGTACTCAAAGTGACCGGCATCGAGCGCCTGCTGGAAC
>JABXHP010000036.1 GCA_013373575.1 Oceanospirillaceae bacterium
ACCCAAATAATATTCGCGCTAAGGCCGAGCTTGGCGGTGGCGGCCTGCTTGATATCGGTTGCTACGCGACCCTAGCAGGGCTTTGGATATTCGATGCACAACCTGAGGTTTTGGCGTCACGCCGGGTACTAGACCGTGAGGACGGGGTTGATCGCCTGACCAGCGCCCTGCTCGATTATGGTGAGGGGCGAACCTACACCTTTACCGTTGCAACTCAAGCCTGCCTGCATCAGCGCATCTCTATCCTTGGTACGCACGGCTGGGCAGAATTAATTGTACCCTTCAACCCCGATCAGACTGAGAATGCCCGTTTTCGCTGGGAGAGCGAAGGTGGACGAGGAGAAGGCACGCTTGTAGATATGCCTCCCATTAACCAGTACACAGAAATGGTAAAAGCCTTTGCAGAGAAAGTATCCTCTGGCGACAGCTGGAGTAACCTTGAGCAGTCGCGTCAGGTAATGAGTGTGCTGGATCGTATTAAGGAGGCGTCGGTCACCGACGTGGTCCCCTCAGACCACCTCAAATAGGCAAGTTTGTGATAGGTTCTCTAGTTCAGATTAGTGTCAGAGAGAAGCACTAAGCTGGGAGAGAATATTACACTAAAGGTATGAAATCATGCGTATTCTACTCGTAGAAGACGAAGCAGCGTTGGCTAGTGCTCTGGCGGAACATCTAGCGTTACAAGGTATGGCTGTAGACAGTTTCGATCAGCTAAAGCATGCCGGTGCCGCCCTGCGAACCACAGAGTACGATCTGATATTGCTGGACCTCCAACTACCCGATGGTGATGCTATTCCTTGGTTGAAGCAGCAGCGCCAAGGTCAGCTAAAGACGCCTGTCATCATCCTAACCGCGCGGGATCAGATCAGTGATCGCATAGCAGGGCTGGATGCCGGCGCGGATGACTATGTCATCAAACCTTACGACTTAGATGAGGTGAGTGCACGTATACTAGCCGTTACACGACGTCAGTCCGGCCTTGTAACCAATGAAGTGCAATATGGTGATCTGAGCGTAGACCTGCAGCGCCGCCATATTAGCGTTAATGGCGAACGTGTAGAACTGACTGCCCGCGAGTGGAGTATTCTTGAAACCCTGATTAAGCGTCCCGGTCATGTCATCAGCAAGGAGCAGATCGAAGACCGCTTGTACGCCTTTGGCCATGAGGTGGAGAGCAACACGGTAGAGGTCTACATCAGCCGCTTGCGTAAGAAGTTGGGGCGCGAACAGATAGCGACTGTCCGTGGTTTGGGCTATCGCCTAGATATAGAGAGCAGATGAGGGGCCCATCCACACTTGCAGCGAGAATTGGCGCGCGTATCGCCCTAAGTCTTCTCGTCGTATGGATCCTAGCGACAGTGATCTCTCTGCTCGTATTGATGCGAGAAATGAATGCATCCTACGACAAGACGCTGCAAGAGACAGCGCAACGCCTACTACCGCTGGCAATTAGCGACTACCAACTACACCGAGTGGGCCTTTTTGAGCTGCGCCCTGACCTCAGCCTACTACAGAATTTAGACCTCGGACTGACACACCGTATCTTAAGCGATCAGCCAGAGTACCTGCTCTACCAACTGCGTGACTGGCAAGGCAAAGTGCTTTTGCGCTCGCACAATGCTCCCATGAATCCAATGCTGCCCAATGTAAAACCGGGCTTTAGCTCGTTGGAGCACTTTCGTCTCTACACCGCCTCCTCTCCTGATGGTCGCTTCCACATACAGGTGGCGGAGTCAGTTAAGCACCGCTATGGCGCACTAGTAGACTCATTAATTCTATTCTTGCTGGTGTTTATCCTGGCACTGCCGATCAGCGTGTTGCTGGTATACACCGCGGTTAAAGGACAGCTTGTTCCAATCAGCCGTTTTACTAAAGCGATTGCGCGGCGTCACGGACAGAATCTTAAGCCGATTGACCCGATGAACCTGCCTGATGACTTTCTCGAAGTGCAGCAGGCAACCAACGAACTACTGGAGCGACTTCGCAGCGCGCTGAACTCGGAGCGCGAGTTTGCCGCTAATGCAGCTCACGAACTGCGCACCCCACTCGCGGTTGCTTCGGTACAGCTGCAGCGCCTACGCCAAGAACTCGGTGGTGAAAGCGAACAGTCTGAGCGGCTGGTCTCCGTCTCCCAGAGCCTACAACGCCTCACCCGCCTGGTCGATAAGTTACTGCAGCTCGCGCGCGCTGATTCCGCCGGACTCTACTCTGGCACACCAACCTCAGTTGCAGTTGTTGCCAACATGGTAGCGCGAGAGTTGGATCCTGCAAATGAACGCATTGAGCTGCTGATGGAGCAGGCGCCGGAACTGCAGCTAGATCCAGATGCACTCGCCGTTATCCTCTCGAACCTACTGGAGAACGGTCTTAAGTATGCACCGATATCGAGCCCAGTTATCTTACGAGCTGGCGCTGATGCTAAGTTACAAGTGGAAAATTTGGCGCCCAATCTCGACTCTGCCTCGCTGGAGGGGTTGAAGGAGCGCTTTGCCCGAGGCCCCGAACGCAGCAAGCCGGGGGCTGGGCTTGGGCTGGCAATAGTTTCGGCCTTCTGCCAGCAACTCGGCATAAAACTGGAGCTGAGTTTGATCGGTGCTGGGCGAGGTCAGCGATTGAGAGTTAACCTAGATTTTAGCGCCCTCAAACCTGAACCTTTACAGGCTCTCCCATCACCCAAGTCTGGCTAACTGCCCGCTCGTCGCCCAGAATCATAAGAGCGAAAAGCGTCTCAGAGAGAGTCATAGGGTGTTCTAAGCGTGCCTCTAATTGAGGCATGTTTGCCGGGTTAAGCAGCACGCAATC
>JABXHP010000093.1 GCA_013373575.1 Oceanospirillaceae bacterium
AAAAAAACTGGGACGCCAGCTCGGCTGCCGCCCCTTAGCTATTAGCCGCCGGTCTGCTTCTCTTTGATCTCAGCCAGCGTCTTGCAGTCGATGCACTGCGTTGCCGTTGGGCGAGCTTCAAGGCGGCGAATACCAATCTCTACGCCACAGTCGTCACAGAAACCGTAATCATCTTCATCGAGTCGATCGATCGCTTTCTCGATTTTGCGAATTAATTTGCGTTCACGGTCGCGAGTACGAAGCTCGAGGCTGAACTCCTCTTCCTGACTTGCTCGGTCGCTTGGGTCAGCAAAGTTGGTCGCCTCTTCCTTTAGATGGCTGATGGTCATGTCGACCTCTTCCATCAACTGGCGCTTCCACTCCAGCAGGATCTCGCGGAAGTGAGCTCGCTGCGGTTCATTCATGTACTCCTCAGATTCGTTTATCTGGTAAGGAGCGATATTTGAAAATTTCTTTTGGGCATTAGTTGGCATGTTGACTGCCTCATCTCTCGTAGCTGTGCGGTTTGACCGCCTGCTATATAACTGTGGATGCGTTTATAGAAGGCGGAGAACTTATCAGATGCCTCTCTATTAGGCTAGTCCTTAATAGGTCTAAGGAAAAGTTATGCACGAAATTGGGCACAAAGCAGATGCAGAATCATCGAGCATCGATGGTTATAATGCACCCAACCAGAGGAGATCAACCATGCCCAATAGCTGGACTAGACGTGCCCAAGAGATCGATTCCTTCAAAGTGATGGATCTATTAAAACGAGCCAGTGAACTCGCTGCCCAAGGGTTGGACGTGGTTCATATGGGAGCAGGTGAGCCCGATTTTGGCGCAGCTCCAGCCGTTGTTGATCGCGCGCGAACAACACTGGACAGAGTATCGCTTACCTATACCGCGGCAGGTGGTATTCAACCGTTGCGTCAGGCAATTGCCGACTTTCATCGGCAACGCTATGGGCATGTCATTACACCGGATCAGGTGTTGGTTACTGCGGGAGCTTCCGCAGGATTAATGCTCGCGTTTGCTTTGGTAGCGGAGCAGGGGAGTAATTTTTTGATGGCAGACCCTGCCTATCCCTGTAACCGGCAGTTTCTGCGCCTTATCGAGGCGCGCGCCAAGCTAGTGCCTGTGGATCATCAGCAAAACTATCAACTCAGTGCCGAATTGGTTGAGCAGTTTTGGGATGAGAAGACCAGCGGTGTACTGATCGCCTCTCCAGCTAACCCTACAGGCGCTGTTATTGATCCACTGGAGTTAGAAAAAATTGCTGCTGTGGTGAAAGCCAAAGGCGGAACCTTGATTGTCGATGAGATCTATCATGGTCTTACCTACGGTGTGGAAACCCCAACCGCGATAAGCATTGATGCAGACGCGATTGTGATTAACTCTTTCTCTAAATATTTTGGCATGACCGGCTGGCGCCTAGGTTGGTTAGTGGGGTCGGCCAAGGCTATTGCAGAGATGGAGAAGATGGCTCAGAACCTCTTCATCTCAGCACCGACACTGTCACAGTACTCTGCACTGGCCGCTTTTGAGAGCGATGCGATCTCCCTATTTGAAGAGCGCCGCAGTGAGTTAATGGCGCGTCGAGATCTACTTCTCGAAGGTTTGAAGCAGTTGGGCTTCAAAGTACCACGAACACCGGATGGGGCATTCTACATCTACGCTGACGCGAGCGATCTTACGGATGATAGTTTTTCCTGGTGTTGGAGCCTATTAGAGGAGGCGCAAGTAGTGGCGACACCAGGTGCTGATTTTGGGGATAATCACGCGCACCGCTATGTGCGTTTTGCCTACACCACATCTCAAGACCGAATTCGAGAGGCACTTGAACGGATGGCTCGGTTCATAGAGCGTCAGACCGCGTGAACTGCCCAGATTTCGCGTTCAACTACCCTACACTCAATCTGTTGGAGGCTTTTGCCGTTACAGGGACCAACAATGCATTTACCACTCTCAAGGGTGAATAGAGCACCATGAGTCGAACACTGGATATACTGCTTCTCATAGTCGAGAAACTGGTCAGGCTGCCACTCCAGTCTGATGCCTCGATGTGGGCAGCTGTTAACATAGGCCCAGACTTGCTCCCCCTGACGGACTACAAAGATCGCTTGGTCATTGAGATCAAATGCTTTGGCACCTGGGTTCTCAATCTCGTCCAAATGGCAAAGCAGCGCATCCATAAGACCTACCTTCTAGTCAGTTTACTGTTCATCGTTCGTTGCTCTAGCCTAGCGCGAGGTACAGCGGGTGTCTAACCAGCGTTTTCTGGCTCCGGCGCTGTTGGCTCTGCTGCTGATCTCTGGAGTTAGCCTAGTTATCGGTCCAGTTGCTTTGAACCCGGCTAATCTTTTCGAATTCAGTAGTGCGGATGCGGCTGTTTTTTGGCAGTTACGACTGCCGCGAGTTGCTCTCGCTGCGCTCTGTGGTGCCCTGCTGGCGCTGACAGGAGCTGCTACTCAAACGCTTTTTCGCAACCCATTGGCGGACCCTTCCCTTATTGGCGTTTCTGCTGGAGCGGCCTTAGCTACAGTCTCTTTTGTTGTGCTGGGTGCTGGTGTCCTGGCTTCGACCCCCTTGATGGCGGCAGTTGGCCTACCGCTAGCCAGCTTTACTGGAGGTGTTCTGGCGACCCTGCTGGTGCTGCGTATGGCAAGTCGCTATAGGGGGATATCGATGACGGCACTGTTACTTATTGGGTTGGCCATTAATGCTATTGCTGGAGCTGTAATTGGCGGACTCAAGTACGTTGCTGATGAGCGCGCGCTGCGAGATGCAAGTTTTTGGTTAATGGGGCGATTTACCGATGCCAACTGGTGGCAAGTGGGTCTGTTAGCAGTGGTTCTGCTGGTTACCCTAGTTATGCTGCAGCAGAGCGCCGAGAAACTAAATCTTTGGCTACTTGGAGCTGAGCAGGCGCAGTTGTTGGGTGTGGATATCAATGCGACGCGTTGGTTACTCATACTTTGCGCCAGTGTTGGTGTTGGCGTTGTGGTCGCTTTTGCGGGTTTGATCGGTTTTGTCGGGCTGATGGTCCCACATTTGGTACGCATCTGGAGTGGTCCCGATAATCGGCGCCTCTTACCGCAGTCGGCGCTGGTGGGTGCTGTGCTGATGGTGCTAGCGGACGCCCTGTCTCGGTATCTAATTTCACCATCAGAGCTACCTGTGGGTATTCTCACTGCGCTTGCGGGTGGTCCATTTTTCCTGCTCATTATTCATCTACGTTACACGGAGACTGGCCATGCTTGAGGCGAGTAATATTCGGATTCCTGAGCGCATCTCGTTAGCGCAGTTTCGTGCAAATGCGGGTCAGCTGCATGTGATTCTGGGATCGAATGGCTCTGGCAAGTCGAGCTTGTTGGGTGCTTTGGCAGGGCTGATTGAATTGCCCGAGGCTGAAGTTAAGCTAGGCGGTGAAGATCTGCAGCAGCTTAGTGCCGAGTCGCGCGCTGCCCGAATGGCTGTCCTTACTCAGCGTCAGAGTCTCGACTTCGACTTCGAGGTTGCGGATGTGATTCGTATGGGGCTGCATCCACTGCAGCTTGATGAGAGCGAAGCACAGGCGCGTTTTAGTCAGGTGGTTGAAGCGTTGGATCTCGCTGGCCTTCTCACCCGCCGCTACCCCACTCTGTCTCGGGGTGAGGCACAAAGAACGCAGATTGCTCGGGTGCTGATACAGCGCCGGGCAAAAGTAGGCGGCGCAATTCTGTTAGATGAACCCTTAACCGCACTCGACCTGCGGCACCAACACACCGTGATGCGGTATGCAGAGCAGATGAAAGCCGAGGGGCATGTGCTTGTAATGGTGCTTCACGATCTCGATATCGCAGCACAGTT